>JBEGJD010000089.1:0-10949 GCA_041184765.1 Verrucomicrobiota bacterium
CGGCAACGCGATCTGGACGCTCGAGGACCCGATGGACGTCCTGGAGACGCTCGGCCCCGTTACGATCTGCTCCAGCTTGCGCGACGACATGGCCTGGGAGACACCGGACGGTGCGGCGGTGCAATGGACCGCAGTGGGAGACGGTCTGATCGACTGGAAGGCGTACGCCGCTCGGTGGGCCCAGCTCTGTCCGCAGGCCCCGATCATGATCGAGACCATCTCCGGCGGACCGCGGATGTTCCCGTACAAGCAGCCGGAATTCTGGCGCCACTACGACCGCCGCCCCGAGAAGCTGGCCAAGTTCGAGGCGCTGATGCGCCGCGGCCGCCAGATCCCGGCCTTCAAGGCACCGCCCGGACCCGAGGGAAAGCAGGCCACGCAGGATTTCCAGCGCGCCGAGCTCGAGAAATCGATCACCTACCTCCGCGAAAAGGTCGGCCTTGGTCTCCGCGCCTGAGCCAGAGCAACTCTCCGCCATGAACCGACGCGCCTTCCTGCATTCCGCCGCCGCCTCCGCTCCTTTGGCCGCGTTTCCCGCGCTGCGTGCCGCGGACAAGTCCGGCTCACGCCGCTTCCGCACCGCCCTGATCGGCTGCGGTTGGTGGGGCAACAATATCCTCCGCGAGGCGATGGCCAGCGGCGCCTGCGAGATCACGGCGCTCTGCGACGTGGATTCGCGCCAATTCGAACCCACCCTCCGCAACATCGGCGAAGGCACCGGCGGACAGCCGCGGTTGTTCAAGGACTACCGCGAGCTGCTCGATCAGGCGAAGCCCGAGATCGCGATCGTCGCCACGCCCGACCACTGGCATGCCCTGCCGATGATCGCCGCCGTGCGCGCCGGCGCGCACGTGTACGTCGAGAAACCAATCGGCCACACCGTGATGGAGGGCCGCGCGATGGTTAACGCCGCGCGCTCCGCCGGACGCGTCGTCCAGGTCGGCACCCACCGGCGGATCTCCCCGCACAACGTCAGTGCGCGTGAGTTTATCCGTTCGGGCAAGGTGGGCGACATCGGTATGGTGCGCAGCTTCGTGCACTACGGCGGCGGCCCCGACACCCCTCGCCCCACCGTCGAGGTGCCGAAGGAACTCGATTGGAATCTCTGGTGCGGTCCCGCGCCGCTGCGGCCGTTCAACGGCGGCGATCCGCGTGACACCTCGCCGGGCAGCCGGGGAGGAATCCATCCGCGCGGGTTCCGCAACTACCTCGACTACGCCAACGGCACCCTGGGCGACTGGGGTATCCACTGGTTTGACCAGATCCTTTGGATCACCGGCGAGAAATACCCGCGGAAGATCTACTCGACCGGCGGCCGGCCCATCGCCGGCCCGGTCGTCAACACTGCCGCGGCGCAAACCACCGACGCCCCCGACCATCAAGTGGCCTCATTCACTTTCGAGCGCCTGACCGTGCAATGGGAGCACCGTCGCTTCGCCGGCAACAACACCGATAAGGGCGAGAACGTCGGCTGCTACTTTTACGGCACCAAGGGCATCATGCACGTCGGTTGGCAGAAGGGCTGGACCTTCTACCCCTCCAACGCGAAGGACCCCGTGATTACCCAGGAGGCGCGCCTCAACCAGCCCGACTCGCAGAACATTCGCGAGCTCTGGGCCGACTTCCTCGATGCCATCCGCACCGGCCGCCGGCCGGTTTCCGACATCGGGGACGCGCATCTGGCCTCCAATATGGCTCTGCTCGGCATGCTCTCGCTTAAGCTCGGCCGCAGCATCGACTGGGATGGCGAAAAGGAGCGCATCCCCGGTGACGAGGCCGCGAACAAGCTCCTCCGCCGGGAGTACCGAAAAGGCTGGGAGTACCCCGTGGCCTGAGGCCTGATCGGTTTCTCCCCATGTGGGAGATGCCTGACTGATAAGTCGGGGCGTGACCGCTCAACCGCAGCGATCCACCTAGAGCGCGATTTTAAGGATCTCGGCCACGCAGACCGCTCCAAACGCGAGCAGGGAAAAAACGAGGGCGGTGTTGCCGAGGCGGCCGTTGGCCAGCGGGCCCATCCAGTCGCGGCGATTGTTGAGGTAAAGGAGCGTGGCCGCGAGGAAGGGCATCACGAAGGCGCCGGTGATGGAAAAGGCCACTACGATGGCGACCGGCTCCTTGTGCCAGAGCAGCACGAGCGGCGGTCCCGCCAGAAAGCCCAGCGCACCCAGCCGCACCGCGCGCTCACGCCCGTCTTTCGTCCTGTGATCCTCCAGCGCCGGACCACGCCACGCCTCCGCCAAATCGGCGTAAACCTGAGGCACACCCTGCCAAACCCCGAGCATCGCGGTGAAGACCGTGCACCAGAAGCCGAGCAGGAAAACGAGTCGCGCCAACGGACCCGCCACCGTGCCCAGCCGGTCCGCCACATCCAGCGCGAGCCGCGCCCCGCCACCGCGGGCCTCCACCCCGGCCGCGATCACGACCAGCGCAACGCCGAAAAATCCCGTGAAAACATAAGCCAGCCGGACGTCCGAACGCACCGCCCCGAGCCGTTCCGCCCCCCGCCAGCCTTCGCCGCGCATCCAGTAACCGTAACAGATCACGGTGAGGCTCCCGCCAATTCCGCCCAACAATGCGAGGACCTGGGGCGTTCCCCCTGCGGGGATCAGCGGCAAGGCGAGCCCGCGGAACAATCCGGCGATCGAGGGCCCCGTGAGGACCGCGCAGCCGAGCACACAAAGCCATCACCGCGACGAGCGCCTTCATGACCCGCTGGAAACCGGCGTAACGGTTCCCCGCCACCAACGCCGCCGCGGCCACCGCATGGACTGCCCCCCACTGCGCCGTCGTGCCGAATCCCGCGAGGCTCGCCCCGGCGATCCCGCACGCGCTGCTCAGGGACGCTCCGACCATGAAGCTCCAGAAAAGCAGGTACGCCGTGAAGCCGAAGCCCACCCAGCGCGGGAGTCGCGTGACCCAAGCCCGCGCGATCGTTTCTCCCGTCGCCAGCTGCCAGCGCGCCAGCGCCTCCGTCACGACGAACTTGAGCACCACCGTGAGCACCACCGCCCAAAGCAGCGCTAACCCAAAGCGCATGCCCGTGACGGCCGCCACCACCACATCCCCCGCGCCGATGCCGGAGGCCGCCAGCAGCAAACCCGGACCCATCGCACGGAGTCCTCCGCGCGATCGCGCGGTGCCGGACGGGTTGCCGTCGCTCATCGCGCCGCCTCGGCCATCAGCTCCACCAGACGGCGCCCGAGTTCCAGCCGGTCCTCCGCGGCGGGGTAACGCCCCAGCTTGGAGCCCGGACCCACGCGGGTCTCCAGGAGCATCATCGGCACGCGGGCCTCGCTCCAGATCGCGTTGGTGGTGTTGCGCGGCCCGCCGCCACTCGCGGGAGTGACCGCCAACTTCGGACGCGACGGATCGAAGGCGCTCCGCGCCCGTGCCAGATCGTGGAAGCGCGTCATCCGCGCCAGCGCCGCGTCGTCGTCGGCCATCGTTTCCAGGTACTCGCCCGTCTCGGTGTTGTGCAGGTTCAGCGCGAGGTTGATGGGTTGCCGCGCATGCTGGTCGATCAAGGCACGCTTCACGTGCCAGATCTCCGGCAGGCGCGTCCGCCAGACTTCGTCGCGCACGTCCACTTCGTCCCAATGCCGGTTCGGATCGAACCCATTGACGTTGAACCGCACTTCGCCCCGCGCGACGGCATCGGGATTTATCATCGGCACGAACAAAAGGATATTTTCCGACCGCAGCCTTGCGGCGGCGGGATCGTCGGAGAGGGAAAAACGCAACGCACCCTCCAGAATGCGCGAGGTGTCCGCCTCCCACGCATGCTGGCGGGCCTGCATCCAGATCACCTTCTTCGCCGAATCCGGCTTCGTCGCGTCGGTGATGCGCACCAGGTGAAGCGGCCGCCCCAGCACAGAGTTTCCGATTACTTCGATCCGTGCGTGCGGGCTGCGACGGGTGTCCTCCACCAGCGTCAGGGATTGCGCCGTGGTGTAGAGCGGGATGTGGGCCAGCCAAAGACGATCGGCGCCGGCCGGCAGAGTGAAGCGGAGTTCCTTTCGCTCGGCGTCCCACTCGGCCTCCGTCACGTGCGACCATCGCTCCCCGTCCCTGCTCACGACGGGCCGGTACCACGGTCCCGCCCAGGAGATGACCGGACGATCATTGTATTCCCCGTCGAAGCCGGTGACGCGCATCGTCACGGCCCGCCCCGCGAGCTGATCGAGACGCACCGCCCACCAGGTGGTCTGACGATTGCGCCCCCGGGCATCCTGCTGGCCGCGCGGACGGATCCGGAACTCGGTTTCGCCGAGAACCTCGACCAACCCGACCGAGGCGCCCTCGAATGCCGTATTGAAAAGGACCGGACCAGGCGACGGTGGCGCCGCGGGGGCAGTGCGCAGGGTGAGGGCGATAATCAGGAACAGCGGGGCGAGCCGTTTCATGAACTCAGCGAAAGTCAGCAGGCCTTTGACGGCGAACCTTTCCTCCCCCCTTCCGAACCGCGCCGGATTTGTAACGCAATGCGTTACAAAATCGCGGTCACAGTTTCGGCGTTTCCTTCTGCAGCACGTGGAGATTCGCCATCGAGATGCCGCTTAGCATCGCGCCGATGATGCCGAGGAACCCCTGGTCGGTGCCGCAAAGGTAGAGGTTGTCCAAGGCGGTGCGTCCCTGGCGGTTCTTCACCGGCGAGCCATAGATCGCCCCGCTCAGGTGGCCGGTGTACCGCGTGATCGTGCGCGGGGTGAACATATCGGTCGCCACGAGCGCGTCCTCCGGCGCCACTTCCCCCCGCGGGGTAGGCAGGAAGCGCCGCGCCGATTCCTGCACCGCCGTGAACCAGCGCTGCTTGGCGGAACGATATTCCTCCTCCGGCAGCGCGCTCCAAACGTCGGGACGAGCGAGGCAGGTAACCCGCAGCAGTCCCTCGGGCAGGGACTTTCCCGCGCCATAATCGAAGTTGTTCGGCAGGCAGATGACGCCGCTGCGGGTGTCGACGTCGACACTCGGGCTCGCGTATTCGAATCGATCCGAGTCGTTGAAGAAGACGATGGTGTCGTCACCCCAACCGAACGCCGCCGGCTCGCGGTTGAGCACGGTGATGGTCTCGACGAAAGACAGTCGACCCGGCGGTGTGGCGATGACACCGGCCGGTACTTCTCCGGTGATCAGCCGCTCGGTTTCCGGCGCACCGATCGAGGAGATGACGTGTCGCGCGGTGATCTCGGAGCCGTCATCCAACACCAGCGCGTGCGCGCGGCCGGCCCGGGCCTCGATGCGCCGCACGCCGCACTTCATCCGCCGCTCGCCGCCGGCCGCGCGGTACTTCGCGAGCAGCACCCGGAGGATGACGCGCACCCCCTCCAGCGGGCGCGCGAATCCCTCGAGGAACAGCGCTTTGAACATGATCACGAACTGCCCGAAATCCATGTCACGCTCCGTCGGGCTGCCGTAGTACATGAGCGGGCAGAACAACATGTCCTCGAGAAGCGGGTCGCTGATGTGACTCCGGACAACTCCGCGCGCAGACACCGCCGGTGCGTCGAGGGCGACATCGTCGAACGCCCGCACCGCGGCGACCAGCGCGCGGAAACCATCGATCTGCCGCGGAAAACGGGAGGCGACCTCCGACTCCAGCACCGCAAAGTCATTGGTGAAACGCAGCGATGTCTCCCCGCGGGGTCCGAACGCGATGCGCGAGCCGCGTTGTTCGCACAGCGCGAATTCCTCCCGGTCGATGCGCAGCTGGCGCAGCAGTTTCACCAGCGGAGTCCCGCGCACGCCCGGCTGGGAGAAATTCGTCAGCGCGTGCAGGCCGACGTCATACCGCCGGCCATCGATGCTGTAGAACCCGTTGAGTCCGCCCACCGCGTTGTGGCGCTCGAAGATACAGACCTTGCGGCCGAAGTGCGCGAGACGGATGCCCGCGGCGAGCCCGGACATCCCGGCCCCGATGATCACCACGTCGTAATCGCGGCGGGAGTTCATCGTTTCCGGACAGAAAAAAGCCGGGCAGTTCGGCCCGGCTTGAACGGGAGGTTGTCGCCGGCTCAGCTCTTGCCGGCCAGCGCGTTGAACTTCGGCGTGAGGTACTCCGCGCAGCTGTCGAGGGAGGCGAGCTGCATGTAATCCGCCTCGGGCACCTCGATGCCGTGGCGCTTCCGGAGCTCCATGACGATGTCGAGGAAGTCCATACTATCGAGCTGCAGCTGGTCCCGGAGCCGTACTTCCGGCTTCACGTTGCTCAGGTCCTCATCGGGAGCGATGTCCGCGATGATATCGAGCACCACCTGCTTGCATTCGTCTTTGGTCATGGGAAACGGCGGGAACTAGGCGACAAAGCGCCGAACAATCAACGTGGAATTTATCCCGAGCATGCCGAACGAGTTGTTCAGGATCGTGTCGACCCGCGCGACCGGGCGCGGCGTGTTCAGGACGAGTCCCGGCAGCGCGCATTGCGGATCGAGATCATCGACATTTATGGACGGGTGGACGATCTTGTCGTCGAAGGAAGGGAGGTTGCCGGCGAGCTCCAGCGCACCGGCGGCGCCCATGGCGTGGCCGATAAAACTCTTGGTGTTGTTGATGTGCGTGTCGGGGCAATCGACGCCGAAAACGGACCGGATGGCCTCGCACTCCTGAATATCTCCCAGCGGCGTGGCGGTGGCGTGGGTGTTGACGATGTGGATGTCGCGCGCGGCGAGCCCCGAGCGACTGAGCGCGGCCCGCACGCATTCGGCCTGGCGGGTCGGGTTGGGCAGGACGTAGTCGCTGGCGTCGCTGTTGACGTGGTAGCCGGCGATCTCGGCGTAGATCTTCGCTCCCCTCGCCTGCGCGTCCTCGAGCCGCTCGAGCGTGTAGAGGCAGCCGCCCTCGGAGATCACGATGCCGTTGCGGGCCTTGTCGAAGGGACGCGAGGCCTTGGCGGCGTCCTCGTGCGTTGCGAGGGCGTTCTGGGATTTAAAGCCGGCGAAGATCCCGAAGGTGTGGATGCTCTCGCTCACCCCGCCGCAGATCGCGAAGTCGCATTCGCCGAGGCGCAGCATCTGCGTGGCGTGGATCAAGCCCAGGTTGCCGGCGGCGCAGGCGGCGCCGAGCGTGTAGGCGGGGCCGGTCACACCGAGGTTGAGCGAAGTCTCACCGGCCGGGTTGTTCGCGACGGTGCGGGGGTTGTGGTAGTGCGACCAAAACTTCGTGTCGTAGGCGAACTTCGAGATGTTGTGGATCTCGTTCTCGGTCTCGACGTTTCCGTGCTCGGTGCAGCCGATGTAGATCCCGACGCGGTCCTTCGGCATCGCATCGAACGCCACCCCGCTGTCGGCCAGCGCCTCCCGGGCGCAGTAAATGGAGATACTCCCGGCGCGCGTGCCGACCCGGAGCTCCTTCCGCTTCTGGTACTTCAGCGGGTCGTACGTGCACACGCCCGCGAGCTGCTGCCCCATGTGGCGCACCTCGATGCGGCTCACGCCGGAAACGCCGGTGAGCAGGCTGCGCCGGAAATCCGCGAGCGTGTTGCCGTTGGGAGCGGTCAAACCGATCCCGGTGATGACGATGCGCGCGGGCTTCATTCGTAGGAAAAGGAAAAACCGCTAGCCACGGAGTCACGGAACGCAATACAAGCCTCCGCACATGAACGTTCTCGTCGTCGGCGGAGCGGGTTACATCGGCAGCCATTGCGTGCGGCAGCTCATTGCGGCCGGCCATCGGCCGGTGGTGCTCGACAGTTTCATCTACGGGCATCGCGGCGCGTTGCCGGCGGGAGTCGCGCTCCACGAGGGCAGCTTGGGCGACGAGGCTTTGGTCGGACGCGTGTTGCGGGCGGAGGAGATCGACGTGGTCATGCATTTCGCGGCCTTCTGCTACGTCGGCGAATCGGTCACCGACCCGCTCAAGTACTACTTCAACAACGTGGTCGAGACGCTGCACCTGCTGCGCGCGATGGTCGGCGCGGGTGTGAACAAGTTCGTGTTCTCGTCCACCTGCGCGACGTTCGGAGTGCCCGCCTCGCTGCCGATCCACGAGAACCTGCCGCAGGCGCCGATCAACCCCTACGGGCAGAGCAAGCTCGACATCGAGAACGCGCTGAAAGCCCTCGCCGTCGCGCACGGGCTGAACTTCGCCGTGTTCCGTTACTTCAACGCGGCCGGAGCGGCGGAGGACGGCTCAATTGGCGAGGATCATCATCCGGAAACCCATCTTATCCCGCTCGCGATCGATGTGGCGACCGGACGCCGCCCGCACCTGCAGCTTTTCGGGACGGACTATCCCACTCCCGACGGCACCTGTCTTCGCGATTACGTGCACGTCGACGACCTGAGTCGCGCCCACATCGCGGTGTTCGACCGTCTCTACGCCCACGGCGCCCAGCTGTTCTACAATCTCGGAACGGGACGGCCCACTTCCAACCGTGAGGTCATCCGCGCGGTCGAGCGAGCGACCGGCCGACCGATAAAAGTGGTCGAGAGCCCCCGCCGCGCCGGAGACCCGCCCGCCTTGTTCGCCGACTCCTCAAAGGCGATCCGCGAACTGGGGTGGAAGGTTCGCTTCCCCGATATCGATTCGATCGTTGCCACGGCGTGGCGTTGGCACTCGAGCCATCCAAAGGGGTTCGCGGACCGTTAAGTTCATCGGATTGCGGGGGTTGTTTAGGTCTGATTTGCGCGATTATGATTAGACCCCTTGAAATTCAGAGGCTTAGGGAGTAATTTGGAATTATTCCAATTCTCTCTTGCGCTTTGGAACCATTCCAATCCCGTACGCCCTCCTTCACCATGACCCCGGCCCCCGTCCACGAATCCCTCTCCCAACGTCTGGCCGACAGCGGCCTGCGCGCCACCCCACAGCGGGAGGTTGTCTACTCGGTTTTGCTCAACAAGCGCGACCACCCCACGGCCGATGAAGTCTTCGCCCGCGTGAAGGGAGAACTCCCGACCATCTCCCTCGCCACCGTTTACAACTGCCTCGAGACGCTCGTGCAGTGCGACTTGGTGCGTGCGGTGAACTTCGAGCGCGGCCCGACACGTTACTGCCCGAATCTGGCCCCTCACGCCCACTTCCACGACGTCCAAACCGGGAGAACGCACGACGTGGACCTGCCTCCCGGTCTGCTCGACCAGGTGAAGTCCGTTCTGCCCTCGGGTTTCGACGCCAACTCCGTGGAGATCATTTTCCGCGGCAAGGCAACCGCACCGGTCTCCTGAACCGTATCTCCCAGACAACCGTAACTTCTCTCCTCTCCGCCATGCCCTCCCTCGTCATCAAGGACCTCCACGCTTCCATCGGCGACAAGCCCATCGTCAAGGGCCTGTCCCTCACGATCAACAGCGGTGAGGTGCACGCCATCATGGGGCCCAACGGCACCGGCAAGTCGACCCTCGCCAAGGTGATCGCCGGGCATCCCGATTACACCGTGACCGGCGGCGACGTTCTGCTCGAGGGTAAGTCAATGCTCGAGCAGGAAGCCGACGAGCGCGCGCGCGCCGGACTGTTTCTCGCGTTCCAGTACCCCAGCGAAATCCCCGGTGTCTCGATCGCCAATTTCCTTCGCGCCGCCGTGCAGGCCCGCATGGCCGAGGGCGAGGAAATCGACGCCACCGCCTACTACAAGCGGCTCTACGCCAAAATGGACATGCTCAAGATCGACCGGAAGTTCACCTCGCGATCGGTCAACGAGGGCTTCTCCGGCGGCGAGAAAAAGCGCTGCGAGATCCTGCAGATGGCCATGCTGGAACCGAAGTTTGCGCTGATGGATGAGACCGACTCCGGCCTGGATATCGATGCCCTGCGCATTGTGTCCGAGGGCGTGAACACCCTGCGCGGCCCGGGCCTCGGCGTGCTGATGATCACGCATTACCAACGCCTGCTGACCTACATCGTGCCCGACTTCGTGCACGTCATGTACGACGGGCGGATCGTAAAGAGCGGCGACAAATCGCTCGCCCTCGAACTCGAGAGCAAGGGCTACGACTGGGTTCGCAAGGAGTTCGCCCCCGTTGCCGCCTGAGCCAACGCCGCGCCACACCGATGAGCACCCTTTCCGAAACCATTCCTGTTCCCGCCGAGCCCGAGGAGACCGCCAACCCGGTCGCCGGGATCGACCAGAGCCGCGGCGACTTCAGGTATGACGTCGCGTACGAGTTCGACGCCGGCACCGGCCTGAACGAGCGCACGATCGACTACATCAGCTCGGTCAAGAAGGAGGCGCCGTGGATCCGGGACTTCCGCCACAACGCCCTGAAGGTTTTCCGCTCGAAACCGATGCCCGTGCATTGGGCAACCCGCGACCTCGAGAACATCAACTTCGACAAGATCCGGTACTATCTCGCGCAGGGCCAGAAGCCGAAGCGCACGTGGGAAGAGGTGCCGGACGACATCAAGAAAACCTTCGAGCGGCTCGGCATCCCGGAGCAGGAGCGCAAGTTCCTTGCCGGCGTCGAGGCGCAGTTCGACTCCGAGGCCGCCTACTCGAACGTGAAGGAGATCGTCGCGAAGCAGGGCGTGATCTTCATGAACTCGACCGAGGCGCTGCGCGAACATCCGGAGCTCTTCCGGAAATGGTTCGGCAAGGTCATCCCCACCGGGGACAACAAGTTCTCCGCGCTCAACAGCGCGGTGTTCTCCGGCGGCTCGTTCATCTACGTGCCGAAGGGCGTGAAGGTCGCGCAGCCGCTGCAGGCCTATTTCCGCATCAACGCCGAGAATTTCGGTCAATTCGAGCGCACGCTCATTATCGCCGACGAGGGCGCCGAGGTCACCTACATGGAGGGTTGCACCGCCCCCAAGTTCTCCACGTCCACGCTGCACAGCGCCGTGGTTGAGCTCGTCGCCCTGAAGGGCGCCAAGATCCAGTACATCACCGTCCAGAACTGGGCCAACAACGTGTTCAACCTCGTGACCAAGCGCGGCGTCGCCCACGAGGAGGCCGAGATCAAGTGGATCGACTGCAACATCGGCTCCCGGCTCACCATGAAGTACCCGGGCGTCGT
>JBEGJD010000090.1:0-6382 GCA_041184765.1 Verrucomicrobiota bacterium
ATGAAGACCTTCGGGGACAACGCCGCGTTGCGCGTGGCGCAGCCAAAACCCGCGGCCTGGTCGCCTCCCGCCAAGGGAACCGGTGGCAAGCCGGGGAAGAAGGCCGCGAAAGCGAACTGAACACACGCGATAAACCGCTTCGCTTCCCTCTGATGAAGATTGTCGTTCTCGACGGACACGCGCTCAACCCCGGCGACCTCTCCTGGGACGAAATTCGCGCCTTCGGCGAACTCGCGGTCCATCCGCGCACGCCCGCGGCGGAAATCGTCGCGCGCGCTTCGGGTGCCGAGGTGGTGCTCACCAACAAGGCTCCGCTGAACGACGCGACGTTCGCCGCTCTGCCGGCGCTTCGTTACGTCGGCGTGCTAGCGACCGGTTACAACGTGGTCGACGTCCGCGCGGCGCGCGCCTGCGGCGTCGTGGTGAGCAACGCGCCCGGCTATGGCACCGATTCGGTGGCGCAGCACGCGTTTGCGCTTCTGCTCGAGCTGGCCGCGCGCACCGGGTATCACGCCGCGACGGTGGCGGCGGGCCGTTGGGCGCGCAGTCCCGATTATTGTTACTGGGATCATCCGTTGCTCGAGCTGTCGGGCAAGACCATGGGCATCGTCGGATACGGCCGGATCGGGCGTGCCACGGCGCGGATCGCGGCGGCATTCGGCATGAACGTGATCGCGCAGACCCCGCGGCCGCCCGCGGGCGGCGACGGCGCCGTGCGGTTCACCGAAGTCGACACGCTTTTCCGCGAGTCTGACGTGGTGAGCCTGCATTGCCCGCAGACCGCGGAGAACACCGGCCTGGTCGACGCGCGCCGGCTGGCGCTGATGAAACCGACGGCCTACCTCGTCAACACGAGCCGGGGCGGGCTGGTGAACGAGGCGGATCTTGCGGCCGCGCTGAACGCCGGCCGCATCGCGGGAGCGGGCCTTGATGTGTTATCCGTCGAGCCGCCGCCGGCGGATCACCCGCTCTTCCGCGCAAAAAACTGCCTGATCACGCCGCATCTCGCTTGGGCCTCGGTGGAGGCGCGCCGGCGTCTGCTCGGCATCGTCGCCGCCAACCTCCGGGCGTTCCTCGCCGGTGCGCCGGTGAACGTGGTGAGCTGACGCACCTTTCCGCGGCGCCGCGCTTGCGGCTTCCTCAGGCGGACCTTTCTCTCGGCCCATGGATCACGGAGCTGGAGGCAAGGCCTGCTGCGGGCCGTCGCGCGGGGAAAACCCGGGTGGCGAGGTCCATCCGTTCCGTCGCGTGCCCGGCGCCGCCGAGGCCGGCATGGTGCTTATCCCCGGCGGAGTGTTCCGGATGGGTAACGAGCGTGACTACGGCTTCGCCGCGGATGGCGAGGGGCCGGTGCACGAGGTCGAGTTGCGTCCCTTCCTGCTGGATGAGACCGCCGTCACGAACGAGCAGTTCAACGCCTTCGTGAACACGACGCGTTACCGCACGGAGGCGGAGCGCCTCGGATGGAGTTTCGTCTTCGCGGGACATCTCGCGGATCCGGCGTTGGCGCGCGGTCCGCGCGTGCGCGGGTCGGAGTGGTGGGTGCGGGTCGCGGGCGCCGGTTGGCGGCACCCCGAGGGGCCGGGATCGTCCCTGCGCGGCCGCTGGGATCATCCGGTGACGCAGGTCTCGTGGCACGATGCCCGCGCCTACGCGGAGTGGGCCGGGAAGCGTTTGCCCACCGAGGCCGAATGGGAGCGCGCGGCGCGCGGCGGTCTCGACGGCTGCCGGTTCCCGTGGGGCGACGACCTCGAGCCGGAGGGGCGCCACCGCATGAACGTCTGGCAGGGGGTCTTCCCCTCGCGCGACACCGGCGAGGACGGCCACCGCGGCACGGCGCCGGCGCGCGCGTACCGGCCGAACGGTTACGGTCTCTACCAGATGACGGGCAACGTCTGGGAATGGTGCTGGGACTGGTTCGACGCCGGTTATTACCGCGTCTCCCCGCGCGCTGATCCCGCCGGGCCCGCGACCGGAAAGCGTCGCGTGCAACGCGGCGGCAGCCATCTTTGCCACGCGAGCTACTGCAACCGCTACCGCACCGACGCGCGCAACGGCACCGAGCCCGACTCGGCGGCGACGCACACCGGTTTCCGCTGCGCGCGGGACGTGGTCGCGTGACGCGGCTCCGCTTTTTATGAGGATTTCCCTCCTGCTGTCCGGTGTCCTGATGCTGGCTTCCGCCGGGGCGTTCGCCGCGCCGGCGTTGGAGTCGCGGCGGGCGGAGGCGCTGCGGGCGGTATGGCGCGAGGGGATCGCGGGCGGCTTCGTCCCCGGTGGCGTGATGCTGGTGCTGCACCACGGCGAGCCGGTCTTCCGCGAGGGCTTCGGCCGGCCGGACCTTGCGCGTCCGGAGCCGTTCCGCGCGGACGCCACGTTCCGCATCGCTTCGGTGACGAAGCCTTTCACCGCCACGCTGCTGGCGATGCTCGTGGCGGACGGGAGGATCACGTGGGACGACCCGGTCGAGCGCCATCTGCCGGAGTTCCAGGGCGTGCGGGTGCAGGGAAAGGCGCCGGCGCGGAGGGCGCCGATGATCCGGGAATTACTTTCGCACACGGCGGGATTCGCCGGGCAGCAGGCGCGAACCGAGGAACGCTGGCGCTTCCGGACCGACGGCACGCTGGCCGACGCCGTGCGGGATCTCGCGCGCGCGGGATTGGCGGCGGAGCCTGGCAGCCGCTACGCCTACACGGGCCTTGGTTTCATGGTGGCCGGCCGCGTGGCTGAAGTGGTCGGAGGCGTCGAGTACGCCGAGCTCCTTTCGCGACGGGTGTTGCAACCCATCGGGGCGGACGGCGCCGGTTTTCTCGCCGCGCAACCCGGGGAGCGCCGGGCCCGTCTGCCGGTTTTCTATGAGTGGAGGGAAAGCGGGCTCGTTCCGGCCTCCGAGTCGGGGCGTGACGAACCCGTGCTCGCCTTCCCGAATCCCGGCGGGGGACTCGTCGCCACCGCGGACGAAGTGGCGGCCTTGCTCTTGCTGCACCGGAACCGCGGCCGGGTGGGCGAAAGGGTTCTCCTGCCGGAAGCGCTGCTCGGCGACCTGCATACCGTCCAACGCGGCACCGGGCGCGACGGCTATGGGCTCGGTTTCAATGTCGTGCGCGCGGGGCCCGACGGCCGCGGCACGCGCCTGCGCCACAACGGGACATCCGGCACGCTGGCGGTGCTAGACCTCGAGCGGGACTTCATCGTGGTGGCATTGACCCAGGTGCCGACCAAGCAACGCCTGCCTTTCACCCGCAAACTCGACGCCGCCATCGAGGCGCTGCTCGACGGACATTGAGGCGTCCGGCTGGTTCCAAAGTTGGACCGGCTGGATCGGATTCCGGCTGGCGGGAACGGCGGGTCATGGTTACCTCCAGAAGTACCCCATGTTGCCCCGTCTTCCGCTGGTTCTTGCGCTCGCCTCGGTCGGATTCGCCGCCGCGCCGCGGCCCAACTTCCTCTTCATCGTCTCGGAGGACAACGGCCCGGAGCTCGGCTGCTACGGCAACCCCCACGTGCGCACGCCGAACCTCGACCGCCTTGCGGCGGAGGGCGTGCGATTCGACCGGGCCTACGTGACCCAGGCCGGCTGCAGTCAGTCGCGCTCGAGCATCATGACCGGCCTCTACCCGCACCAGAACGGGCAGATCGGCCTGGCAACGTGGGGATTCCGCCTGTACCGGCCGGATCTGCCGAACCTGCCGCGCAGCCTGAAGGGCTCCGGTTACCGCACCGGAATCATCGGCAAGCTCCACATCAACCCCGAGGAGGCGTTCCCGTTCGACTTCGCGCAGATCCCCAGCGGCAACTTCGCGCGCAAGGGTCTCGCCGACTACGCGCGGCACGCGGAGACGTTTTTCCGCGCCTCGGACCAGCCGTTTTTCCTGAGCGTCAACTTCCCCGACGCGCACCAGCCGTGGAAGCGCCAGGTCGACGGCCTGCCCGCGAAACCGCTCACCGGCGCCGAGGTGACGCCGATGGCCTACATGGGGGTGGACCGGCCGGACCTGCGGGAGCAGGTGGCGGATTACTACAATTCCATCAGCCGCCTCGACACGCTGGTGGGCGACGTTCTGGCGGCGCTGGAGCGTTCGGGCAAGGCGGGCACCACGTTCGTTCTCTACATCGGCGACCACGGGGCCGACATGCTGCGCGGCAAGCGCACCTCGTACGAAGGCGGCGTGCGCATTCCGCTGCTCGTGCGTTGGCCGGGCGGCGCGCAAACCGGACAGGTGCGCCGCGAGCTCGTGTCCACCGTCGATTTCATGCCGACCGTGCTGGAGCTCGCCGGGGCCGCCGTGCCGTCCGGCCTCGCGGGCCGCTCGCTCGTGCCGGTGCTGCGCGCACCCGGCGCGCCGTGGCGCGAGCACTTGTTCACGGAGTTCCACACCCATGCGGCGCAGGCGAACTTCTGGCCGCAACGCACCGTGCGCGACGACCGTCACAAGCTGATCGAGAACCTCCTGCCCGGTGAGGTGAACCCCGGTTACGAGTTCACCTTGCACCACCTGGAGGCTGACCTCGCGGCGGCGATCGCGGCCGCGCCGGAGCCTGTGCGCACCGCTTACGCGCGCATGGAGAAGCCTCCGCGGTGGGAACTCTACGACCTGCAGGCCGACCCGCACGAGTTCCGCGACCTCGCCGCCGATCCCGCGCACGCGGCGACGCTCGCGCGGTTGCAGGGGGCGCTGGGGCGTTGGCGCGAGGAAACCTCCGATCCGCTGCTCAAACCCTCCAACCTCGCGCGCCTCAAAGCCGAGATCAGCGCCGTGCGGAAGCAGGAGGCGCGCGAGCAGTCGTGGGATTACCCTTACTATTTCTTCGGGCAGGAACCTCCTGCGCGTGTCGAGGGCGCCGCGACACCGGCCCGGAAACGGAAGAAGGAGAAATGAAATGAACGCGCGTCGTCTTTTCCTGCTGTTCCTTGCGTGGCCCCTGGCCGCGATGGCCGCCCCCGCCGTCCGACCCAACGTGCTAATGATCGTCCTCGACGATCTTAACGATTGGGTCGGACATCTCGGCGGGCATCCGGACGTACGCACGCCGCACCTCGACGCGCTGGCCGCGCGCGGGCTTTCGTTCACCAACGCGCACGCCGGCGCGCCGGTGTGCAACCCTTCACGCATCACGGTGATTACCGGCCGGCGTCCGAGCAGCCTCGGCATCTACCTCAATGACACCAAGTGGCACGAGGCGCACCCGGGCATCCTGTCGATCCCGCTCCACTTCAAGAACCAAGGCTACCGCGTGGTGGGAGGGGGAAAGGTCAACCACCACATGCCCGGCTTCAACCGGCGCTCCGACTGGCACGATTACTTCGACCAGGTCTTCGACAGCCCCTACCAGCAGCAGGTGGCCGAGGGAGGGGAGACGAAGGGTTTCTCCTGGCCCGCCGGGTTTCCCCGCAACGGCCTCGAGGCCGTGCGCGCCCTCGCGCGGCCGCCGCAGAATCCCTCGGAATTCGACTGGGGCGCCTTCGACCGCCGCGACGAGGAGATGGGGGACGGCCGACTGGCGGAGTGGATTTCTTCGTTTCTCGCGCGTCCGCCGGCGGAACCCTTCTTCCTCGCCGCGGGCCTCTACCGCCCGCACCTGCCGTGGTACGCGCCGCGGAAATACTTCGAGATGTATCCGTTGGATCGGATCACCCCGCCGCCGATCAAGGCCGACGACTGCGATGATCTCCCTGCCGGAGGCCAGCGCATGGCGGCGGATCGCCGCGGTGACTACGAGTTGGTGATGCGCGAGGGGCGCTACCGGGAGGTCCTGCAGGCCTATCTGGCCAGCATCACCTACGGCGACGCGCTCGTCGGCCGCATCATCGCCGCGCTCGACGCCAGCCCCGCGGCGAAAAACACCATCGTCGTGGTCTGGTCCGACCATGGCTGGCACCTCGGTGAGAAGCAGCATCTGCACAAGTTCACGCTCTGGGAGCGGTCGACCCGCGTGCCGTTCCTCGTCGTCGCGCCTGGGGTGACGCGCGCCGGCACGCGCACCGCGCGCCCCGTGGGGCTGGTGGATCTTTTCCCGACGCTGAACGAGCTGTGCGGCCTGCCCCAGGTTCCCGAGCTCGACGGCCAAAGTGTCGTGCCGTTGTTGCGCGACCCGGCGCTTGCCTGGGAGCGTCCGGCGCTGACGACGCACGACCGGGGCAACCATGCCGTGCGCAGCGAGCGTTGGCGCTACATCCGCTACGACGACGGCGGGGAGGAACTTTACGATCACAGCAACGATCCCAACGAATGGCACAACCTCGCCGGCCGGCCCGAGTTCGCCGCGGTGAAGGCTGAGCATGCGCGGTGGATACCCGCGAACGAAGTGCCGGCGGTCGGCAAGAAGGGTAAGAGGAAGTGAAGCGCGAGTACTCGACCGCATCGATGGAAAGATCGGCGCC
>JBEGJD010000091.1:0-6292 GCA_041184765.1 Verrucomicrobiota bacterium
GACACCGCCGACCCGATGCCGCCCGTCGAGACGGGCAAAAGTCTCACCCCGCGGGAGGTCGATATTCTCCGCCGCTGGATCGCCGCCGGCGCGGAGTACCAGCCGCATTGGGCGTTCGCGCCTCCGGTCGCTCACGCGGCACCGGCCGTGCGCGACGAACGCTGGGCGCGCAACGACCTCGATCGCTTCGTGCTCGCGCGGCTGGAGCGCGAGGGGTTAGCGCCGTCGCCCGCCGCCGATCCCGCACGCGTGCTCCGACGGGTGAGCCTCGACCTCACGGGACTACCGCCGCGGCCGGAGGAGTTGCGCGCGTTTCTCGCCGACCCTTCGCCCAACGCGTACGAACGCGCGGTCGACCGGCTCCTTGGCTCCCCCGCCTACGGCGAGCGCATGGCCGTCGACTGGCTGGATGCCGCGCGTTACGCCGATTCCAACGGCTACTTCCGCGACAACACCCGCCAGATCTGGCCGTGGCGCGATTGGGTGATCCGCGCGTTCAATCGCAACCAACCCTTCGATCAATTCACGATCGAACAGCTCGCCGGCGATCTCCTTCCCGCGCCCTCCGACGAGCAGCGCATCGCGACCGGCTTCAATCGCAACCACATGGTGACCGGCGAGACCGGCGTCATCGACGAGGAGTACCGCGTCGAATACGTCGCCGACCAGATCGAGACCACCGCCTCGGTCTGGATGGGCCTGACCCTTGGATGTGCGCGTTGCCACGACCACAAGTACGACCCGATCACCCAGGCTGATTATTACCGCCTCTTCGCGTTCTTCGACCGCTCCGTCGAGAAGGGCCTCGTCAACCCCGACGATCCCCCTCCGGTGATGATCGTAGCGACCCCTGAGCAGAAGGCGCGCCTTGCCACGCTGAAGGCCGCGCACGAGTCGGCGGAGAGGGATCTCCGGAAACTCACCGACGCCCTTGAGACGCCTGCAGCCGCGTGGGCCGCCGGCGCAACCAGCGCGCTGCAATCACCGTCCGAAAGCCTCGTGACCCACGCGGCGCTGGATTACGACGTGACCGCGACATCAGGCCCCGCGGCAGCCCCGGTCATCGTCGGCGCGTTTTCCAACGACCACGGCGTGATTGGAAAAGCGGCCGTCTTCGGCGGCGTGCAGCACTTGGAGTTTCCGGCCTCGCTTCCCCTGAAAGCCGACCGCCCGTGGACCCTCGGGCTCTGGGTGAAGCCCAGCGCCAACCTCGTCGGCGTGCTCGCCAAGGTCTCGCCCGACGGAGACCGCCGTGGCGTGGAGGTAATCTGGGCCAAGGGCCAATTGCAGGTGAACCTGGTTCACCGCTGGGTCGTCGACGCGATCGAAGTCACGACCCGCCCCGCCCTCCGCGGGTCCGACTGGCGTCACGTGGTCGTGAGCTACGACGGATCGTCCCGGGCGGCCGGAGTTGCGGTGTACGTCGACGGCCTTCGCCAATCCGTGCAGGTCACGCGCGACTCCCTCCGTGGTCCGATCGACAACGGGCAGCCCTTGTTGCTCGGCCGGCGCGACGCCGGTCTCGGTTACCACGGACTCATGGATGAGTTTCGCGTGCTCACCCGCGCCCTCGCGCCCGCCGAGGTGCGCAATTGGTACTGGGCGGAGCGCCTTCATGACACCTTGGCTAAGGAGCCGGCCAAACGCGACGCGCGTGCCAAGCGACAGATCCTCGAGGCGTACATCGAACGCGAGGGCGACAACGCGGTGCGCGCCGCCCAGAGCCGCGCCCAGGAGACCGCCGAGGAGGAGGCAGCGTTTCGCGCGGGCATCCCGCAGACCCTCGTGATGCAGGATTCCGCCACGCCCCGCACCACGCGCATCCTGAAGCGCGGACAGTACGACCAGCCGGACGAGGAAGTCCCCGCCGGAGTTCCTGCGTGGCTTCCACCCCTGCCGGCAAACGTGCCAGCAGATCGCCTCGCGCTCGCGCGCTGGCTCGTTGCGCCCGGCCATCCGCTCACCGCCCGCGTCGCCGTGAACCGGCTCTGGCAGCACTGTTTCGGCGAAGGCCTGGTGACCACGCCCGCCGACTTCGGCACACAGGGACAACCACCGCACCATCCGGAGCTCCTCGACTGGCTGGCCACGCGCTTCGTGGCGTCGGGATGGGACGTAAAGGCGATGCTGCGATTGATCGTCACCAGCGCCACCTACCGCCAAAACTCCGCTGCCACCCCTGCCCTGCAGGCCCGTGATCCGGAAAACCACCTGCTCGCCCGCGGCCCGCGGTTCCGCCTCCCGGGTGAAATGCTGCGCGACCAGGCGCTCGCGGTTTCCGGGTTGCTCGTCGATCGCCTCGGCGGCCCGCCCGTGAAACCCTTCCAACCGCCGGGACTTTGGGAGGCCGTTTCTTACAACGGCGAGCTGTCCTACGAGCCCGACACCGGCGAGGGCCGCTGGCGCCGCTCCGTCTATTCCTACTGGAAACGCACCGCGCCGCCGCCGGGCATCCAGATGCTCGACGGTCCCACGCGCGAGACGTGCACCCTGCGGCGTCCGCGCACCAACACCCCCTTGCAGGCGCTCCTGCTCCTCAACGATGAGACGCACGTCGAGGCCGCGCGCGCCCTCGCCGCCGCCGTGCTCAAGACCGGCCGCCGCACCGACGAGACGGCGATTATCCGCGAGATGTTTGGCCGCGTCACCCAGCGTCCGCCCGATGGCGCGGAGATCGATGTCCTGCGCGGTTTGCAGCGGAAACTCCGCGACCGTTATGCGGCGGCGCCCGACGAGGCGGCGCGTTTTATCGCCGTGGGAACCGCCCCGTCGGGCCAGGACCTTGACCCGCGCGAACTCGCGCCGTGGACTGCCGTCGCCCAAGCGGTGCTGAACCTCGACGAGGTCGTCACCCGCCGCTGAACCGATGTTCCCCGCCGATCCCGCTCATCCGCCCCCGGCCGACCTGCTGCTGTCGCGCCGCCAGTTCTTCGGGCGCTCCTCGGCCGGGATCGGCGGCGCCGCGCTGGCGTCGCTGCTCAGCCCGTCTCTCCTGCGCGCGGCTACCGGCGGCGCGGCGACGCATTTCGCGCCGAAGGCGAAGCGGGTGATCTACCTCTTCATGCACGGCGGGCCGTCGCAGCTGGACTTGTTCGACCACAAGCCGGATCTCGCGGCGCGGCGCGGCGAGGAATTGCCCGATTCCGTGCGCGGCACGCAACGCCTCACCGGGATGACGAGCGGGCAGAAGAATTTCCCGGTCACTCCGTCGATCTTCCGGTTTTCACGTCACGGCCGCTCGGGGATGTGGGTGAGCGAGCTGCTGCCGCACACCGCCGGGATCGTGGATGAGCTTTGCGTGATCCGCTCGCTGCACACCGAGGCAATCAACCACGACCCCGCGGTGACTATGCTGCAGACGGGCCACCAGCAGCCGGGACGCCCGAGCTTCGGCGCATGGACCAGTTACGGTCTCGGCAGCGTCAACCGCGACCTGCCGTCTTTCGTCGTGCTCACGTCGCGCGGCAGCGCCGCACGGCCCGCCGACCCGTTGTACGCGCGGCTTTGGGGGTCGGGATTTCTGCCCTCGAACCACCAGGGCGTGAGTTTCCGCAGCGGTGGCGACCCGGTACTCTACCTTTCCAACCCCGCGGGACTCGGCGCCGCCGCGCGCCGCGATCAACTCGACGCCGTCGCCGCGCTCAACCGCCGCGCCGCCACACGCGAGATCGACCCGGAGATCGAGACCCGCATCGCGCAGTACGAGATGGCGTACCGGATGCAGACCTCGGTGCCGGGACTTCTCGACCTGTCCGGCGAACCCCCGGCGACCTTCGACGCCTACGGCCCGCAGTCGCGCGTGCCTGGCACCTTCGCCGCGAATTGCCTCCTCGCCCGCCGGCTCGCCGAACGCGACGTGCGTTTCATCCAGCTCTATCACCGCGGCTGGGACCAGCATTACAACCTGCCCAGCGACCTGCGGCTGCAATGCGCCGACGTCGACCAGCCCGCCGCAGCCTTGGTGCGTGACCTCAAGCAACGCGGGCTGCTCGAGGACACCCTGGTGATCTGGGGTGGCGAGTTCGGCCGCACCACCTACAGCCAGGGCAAACTCGAGGCGGCCAACTACGGCCGCGACCACCACGGTCGCTGCTTCACGATGTGGCTCGCCGGCGGCGGCGTGAAACCCGGCCACGTGCACGGCGAGACCGACGACTTCTGCTACAACATCACCCGCGACCCCGTGCATGTGCACGACCTCAACGCCACCCTGCTCCACCTGCTCGGCGTCGACCACACGCGGCTCACCTTCCGCTTCCAAGGCCGCGACTACCGGTTGACCGACGTCCACGGCGAGGTGGTGAAGGCGATCCTTTCCTGAGCATGCATCCCCGCTTCACCTCTCTGCTCGCACCCCTGCTGCTGTCGCTGCCGCCCGTCTTCGCCGCCGAGACCCCGCGATTCACGCCCGAAGTCGCCGAGTTCGTCCGCAACTTCAAGCCGGGCGGCCAGGACCTGACCGGTCAGGCCCGCCTGCTGTCGCCCGAGGTGGCGGTGCGCGCGATGAAGCTACCCGCCGGCTACGCCGCGGAGCTGGTCGCCAGCGAGCCCGCCATCCGGCAGCCGATCGACCTGCGCTTCGACGAACGCGGGCGCCTGTGGGTCGTGGAGTATCTCCAATATCCGTTTCCCGCGGGCCTCACCGTAACCTCCTACGACCAGTACATCCGCGCCGAATTCAACCGCGTGCCGCCGCCGCCGCCCCACCACACCCGCGGCGCCGACTGCATCACCATCCTGGAGGATCGCGACGGCGACGGGAAGTTCGAGACCCGCAAGGTGTTCGTCGACGGGTTGAACCTCGCCACCAGCGTGCTGCCCGGTGACGGCGGCGTGTGGGTGCTGATGTCGCCTTACCTGCAGTTTTACCCCGACCGGAACGGCGATGACGTGCCCGACGGCGATCCCGAGGTGCACCTCGCGGGCTTCGGGCTCGAGGATACCCATTCCCTCGCGACCAACCTGCACTGGGGTCCGGACGGCTGGATCTACGGCGCCAAGGGCAGCACCACGAATCTGGATATCCAGGGAATCAAACTTCTCGGACAGGGCATCTGGCGTTACCACCCGGGAACAAAGATCTTCGAGGTCTTCGCGGAAGGCGGCGGCAACACCTTCAGCTTCGAGTTCGACCGGTTCGGCCGCGCCTTCTCCGGCACCAACAACGGCGCGACCCGCGGGCTGCACTACGCGCAGGGCGCCACCTACGTGAAGGGTTGGACCAAGCACGGGCCGGCCATGAATCCGTTCATCTTCGGCTTCTTCGAGCACATGCGCCACGAGGGTTACTCGCAGCGTTTCCCGCAGACGTTCATCGTCTACGAGGCCGACACGCTCCCGGCGCTGAACGGCCAGGTGGTCGTGGGGATGGCGCTCACCAACCGCGTCCAGGCCAGCCAACTCATTCCCGAAACCTCGAGCTTCCGCACCGTCGACCGCGACGCGCTCATCACGACCGAAGACAAGGGCTTCCGCCCGGTTGACATCGAGCAGGGCCCCGACGGAGCCATTTACATCGCCGACTGGACCGATCTGCGGCTGAGCCACCTCAACCCCGCCGACACCTGGGACAAAACCCACGGACGCATTTTCCGCATCGTGCCCGCCGACCGGAAGCTGCCGCCGGTCCGCGATCTCCGCCGCCTTTCCTCCACCGAACTCATCGCCACCCTCGCCGCTCCCAACCGCGAACTCCGCGAACAGGCCCGGCGCCTCCTGGCACGTCATCCCAACGCGATCGGCGATTCCCTGCGCGCCCTTGTGCGCGACAACGCCCCCGCCGCGCTGGAGGCATTCTGGGTCCTGAATCTCCGCGGCGAACTCGGCGAGCCCGCGCTCCGCGCCTCCCTGAGCCACCCCGATGCGCACGTCCGCCGCTGGGCCGTCCGCCTCCTCGGCGACGCGAATAGCGTGCAGGCACCCACTGCCGCCGCCCTCGCGAGTCTGGCACGCGATGAGTCCGATCTGGAGGTGCGCAGCCAACTCGCCAGTTCGGCGAAGCGATTGCCCGCCGGGCAGGCAATGCCGATTATCCGCGAGCTACTCCTGCGGGGTGAAGACGCCTCCGACCTCCACCTGCCCCTGCTCGTTTGGTGGGCGCTGGAGAGTAAAGCGATGACCGGCCGAGAGGAGATCCTCGGCCTCGTGCGCGATCCCGGCGTCTGGCGCTCACCGCTTTTCCGCGGCCACATCGCCGAGCGGCTTGGCATGCGTTTCACTGCGGACCAAGGCCCGCGGAAACATTACACCCTGAAACAGGGAGTCTACTCCGCGTGGATTATCGACCGCGCCA
>JBEGJD010000092.1:0-4608 GCA_041184765.1 Verrucomicrobiota bacterium
GCACAAGGCCGGCCTGCGTCTGCCGCGATGGGAGGCCGCCGCCTTCATCCGGGCCCGCTCCCCGGTCGAGGCCGCCGCGTGGCGTGAGGATCTCTATTACCGCGAGCAGGTGCGTTTCACCGGGACCCGCGGGGTCGACGAGCGGGTCTCGGCCGCGTACGCGATGGCGCAGGGTCGCGCGCTCGGCACGGGTTTCCTCGGCGGGGTGCGCTTCGAGCGCACCGACACCGCGAGTTGGGGCTGGGTCCGTGCGCGGGTCGGCAGCACGGCCGCCCAGCAGGCGGCCGATCCCGTGGGTTCGGCGCAACGTGACTACGCCGGCACGCGGCGCGAGCTGGAGGGCGGCTACACGAAGGCCTTTCCAAGCGCGCACCTCACCCGTGATCTTACGCCGAATCTCAAGGCGCGGCTAAGTTGGTCCACCAGCTTTGGCCGCCCCGCGATGACGAACCTCCTGCCCAACGAGAGCGTCAACGAGACGAACCAGACTGTGACGACCAACAACCCCGGCCTGTTGCCCCAGACCGCCCGCAACTGGGACGCCTCGCTCGATTATTACTTCGAACCGGTGGGAAATCTTTCCCTCGGCTGGTTCCACAAGGAGATCCGCGACTACATTGTCTCCGGAATCATCGCCGGTACCATCGGCTCGGGGAGCGACAACGGCTACAACGGGGAGTACTCCGGCTTCACGCGTCTTTCCTCCGCCAACGCGGGAAGCGCGATCGTGCAGGGCTGGGAGCTGGGCTACCGGCAGCAATTGACCTTCCTGCCGGGATTCCTGCGCGGCCTGGCCTTCTCGGGAAACTACACGCTCCTGGATACCCACGGAGACTTCGGTGGCCGGACCCAGCTGACTTCCGGGCAGGTGGCGGGCTTCATCCCCCGCACCGGCAACGTCAGCCTCTCCTGGAGGCATCGCGCCTTCAGCGTGCGCTACCTGGTGAACTACACGGGCGCCCACCTGCAGACATATTCGCCAGCGAGCCTTGGGCGGAACCTCTACCGTTTCAGCCGCACGATCCAGAACCTCGGCGTAGCGTACCAGTTGCGTCCGTCGCTCAGCCTTACGTGCGACATCGATAACCTCGCCAACGAGCCGCAGCGCCGCTACCGTGGTATTCCCGACCAACTCCAGGCCCACAACCTCACCGGCACCACCGTCACGATGGGTGTCAGCGGCCGCTTCTGAACCCCTTTACCCAACCATGCCTAACCAGCCTGTCATCACCCCGCGCGGCCTGCGCTCGCGCTTCTCCCTCGTTGCCGTTGTGCTCGGATTCGGGATTTCCGCCGCGTTCGGAGCCGAAGCCGGCATCATCACCGGCAACGTGAGTAACGCCGCGACCCGCAACCTGCTTTCCGGAGCGAGGGTCGAGATCCCGGCTCTCGCTATCGGCGCACTGACCGACTATACCGGCCGCTACGTGTTGGGCGGCGTGCCGGCGGGTAATCATGAGGTGCTGGTTTCCTACATCGGTCTCGATCCCGTGCGGCGGCAGGTGACGGTCGCCGCCGGCCAGCGCGTCGCGCAGGACTTCGACCTCACCACCGGCATCTACAAGATGGACCAATTCAAGGTCGTTGGTGAGCGCGAAGGCGACGCGGCCGCCATCACGGCGTACCGCAATTCGGAGAATCTGAAGAACATCGCGGCGACCGACTCGTTCGGAAATCTCCCGAACCTGAATGCCGGGGAAGTCGCGATCCGCCTGCCCGGCATCTACGGTGAGCTCGACGCCGGCGGCAACCTGGCCGGCTTCACCGTGCGCGGCATGACCTCCGGACTCAACAGCGTCACCATGGATGGCGGGCTGATGACAGGGCAGGGCGGCATGGGCCGCTCCATCTTCGTGAACAACATCACCGGTGCGATGTTCGAGCAGGTGGAACTCGTGAAGGGACACACGCCCGACAAGGGCGCCGATTCGCTCGGCGGCACGATCAACTTCAAGAGCCGCTCGCCCCTCTCGATGCGCGAGAAACGCCGCATCACCTACACGTTGACCGGCCGCATCGCGCCGTCGTTCACGCAACAGATTCCGATCCGCGAAGATCGCCGCCTGCACGGGCTGGCGACGCTTGGCTACCAGGAAGTCTTCGACGCTTTCGGAGGCAGCCGGAACCTCGGTGTATCGCTCACGCTCTTCAACAGCGAGACCGCGATCGGCTCGTTTTTCACGACGCGCGACTACCAGAACACAATGACATCGCCGGCGTTCCTTTGGGACTACCGTTGGGACGACCTCTACAACCACCGCCGGCAGAAGAACATCACGGCCAAGGCCGATTACCGCCTGACGCCCTCCACCAAGGTCTCATTCCTCACGACCTACATCGACCACTCGGAGGTTTTCCGGCGTCAGTACAACGTCCGCGCGTTCACCAACGGTCAGAGCCAGGACACCGTACCCAGCGCGACGACCAGCATCGTCCCGGGCTACACCTCACGCATCACGACGGTCCGGCCCGTGGCCAGCTCAGTGATCGACGTGACGATGACGGGACCAAACAACTTCTTCAACCGCCTGCGCCGCGTTGACGCCGGCTTCGAGCACGAGAAGGGCCCGCTGCAGCTCGAGGGGAATCTCCGGTACACGCAGACGCACATCAACATCGGCAACGGTGAGGGCGCGGTGCTTACGAACCGCATCAGCGGCACCGGCTGGATCATCGACCGCACGGAGTCGGACCTTTATCCGAAGTTCCTGGCCAACGGCGGCCTCGATTTCACCAATCCGGCCAATTACCGCCCGACGGCGAACGGCCTCTCCAATCAGAACGACCAGCAGATCCATGAGGTAACCGAGGGTCGCCTCGACGGGCGTTACACGCTGCCGATCACGGCACCGGTTTTCGCCAAGGCCGGGGTCCATTGGCGTGAGCAGCACGTGGGAGTCCGCAGCGCGTCGCGCCGCTGGAGCTACACCGGGACTAACGCGCTGCCGCACGATCCGAACCTGCTGACGATGGATCGCCGCATGACCGGCCGCGCGATCCCGCAATGGGAGGCATCATGGTTCATGAAGTCGCGTGAGGTCGCCGATCCCTCGATCTGGCGGGAGGACCTCTATTTTCGCGAGACCACGAAATACACGACATACCGTGACGTGGTGGAGACGGTCACCGCGCCTTACCTCATGGCGCAGGGCAAGCTCGGCCGGGACGGCTGGGCGGGTCGCACCGGATTCCTCGGCGGGGTGCGCTGGGAGAGGACGGAGAACGAGGCGGACGGCTGGGTGCGCGCCCGGGTGCTAAGCACCGCAGCGCAGCAGACCGCCGATCCGGTGGGCAGCGCGACGCGCGACTACGCGAACAACCGCCGGTCGATCGATGGCGAGTACACCAAGGCGTTTCCGAGCGTGCACGCTTGGCATGACTGGACGGCCAACCTGAAGACCCGCCTCAGCTGGTCCTCGAGCTTCGGCCGCCCCGCGTTCGGCAACCTCTCGCCGGCTGAAACGCCGAACGAGACGCAGCGCGCGATCACGATCAATAATCCCGCGCTTCTGCCGCAGACCGCGAAAAACTGGGACGCCACGCTCGAGTACTACTTTGAACCCGTCGGCAACCTCACCGTCGGCTGGTTTCACAAGGAGATCCGCGACTACATCGTGAGCGGCATCGAGTCCGGCACGGTCGGGACTGGCGCCGATAACGGCTATAATGGCGAGTACGCCGGCTGGACTATTCTTAGTACAGCCAATGCCGGCACCGCCGTGGTGCAGGGCTGGGAGTTCAGCTACCAGCAACAGTTCACGTTCCTGCCCGGCCTGCTGAAGGGCCTGAGCGGCATGATCAACTACACCTTGCTCGATACCCACGGTAACTACGGTGGCACCACGCGCCGCGGCAGCGGGCAGATCGCGGGCTTCGTGCCGCGCACTGCCAACGCCAGTCTCAGCTGGCGCTACCGGGGCTTCAGCGCACGCCTGCTCGTGAACTACGCCGGCGAGTTCCTGCAGTCCTACGGCGCCGCTTCTCCGGCGAGGAACCTGTACCGCATGGAGCGCACGCTCATCAACCTGGGGCTGTCCTACCAGCTGCGTCCGTCGCTCACGCTCACCCTCGACGTCGACAATCTCTCGAACGAGCCGCAACGCCGCTACCGCGGCGTGATCGATAACATGGAGTACTTCAACTACCCCGGTACGACGATCACGTTCGGCTTCAACGGCCGCTTCTGAGCGGCTTCGTTCGGTTTTCTTTTCAGGGGCGGCGGGAATTTTCCCGCCGCCTTTTTTTAGGCACTAGACGCTCCCCCGGCTTTTCCCCAGCTTCCCGGATCCAAGGCGTGTTCCTCGCGCGCCTTCCACCCCTCTCTATGAAGAAACCCACCCCGTTGCTTCGCCTTTCGTTCGCTCCGCTGCTGTCCGCGGCGCTGGTCGCCCAGTCCGTGTCTCCTCCTGCCCCGTCTAAGGACGCGGTCGTGGAATTGTCGGCCTTCGTCATCACGTCTGAGAAGGACCTCGGCTACGCGGCGACCTCCTCGCTCGCCGGGACGCGCATCCGCACCGAGCTGAAGGACCTCGCGAATCCGATTTCCGTCGTCACGCGGGAGTTCATGAACGACGTGCACGCGACCGACCCGGTCGAGCTACTTGTCTA
>JBEGJD010000093.1:0-8433 GCA_041184765.1 Verrucomicrobiota bacterium
CCTCACTGCGCTTTCGCAGTTCCTCAACCTCCGCGGCGGCCCGCCGCAACGCGGCCAAGGATTCCTGCGCCGCGGTGAATTCGCGCTGCAGATTATCCCGCCCCAGCGCGAGATCCGCGACCGACTTCTCCGCCGCCGCGAGGCGCGTGCGCAGCGCCTCCGCCTCCGCCCCCGCCTGCCGCGCCGTTTCCTCGCGCTCGTTCAGCGCGGCGGCCAGGCGGGACCCCAGTTCGGCAAGCTTTCCCGAGACTGTTTTTTCAGCGGCACGGACCGCGGTGAGCTGGACGCGCGACGATTCCAGCTGATCGCGCAACGAGGCGATCTCCCGTTCCGAGACACCGCCGGCGCTTTTCGCCGCCTCAAGCTCGGTACCAAGGAGCGAAACCTTGGCGTTGAGATCGGCCAGGGCGGACTCTCTCCGGGCCAGCTCCTCCCGCTGGGCCCCGAATCTTCCCTCGGTCTCGGCCAAACGGCCACGCAGCGCCTCCGCGTCGGCGGCGGCACGGGTCGCCATCGACTCCCGCTCCTTCAAGGCCACCGCCAGCTGCTCTCCCAAATCCGCCAATTTCGCGGCGCTGCCACGCTCGGCTTCCTGAAGTTCAGCGACCCGCCGGCGCAGTTCATCCGACCGGGCCTCGGCGGACTCGCCCGCGGACCGGGCCGCCGTCAACTCACCGCGCAATGCCTCCAGGCGCGCCGCGGCATCCCGCAGACCGGTCTCACGCTCGGACTGGAGCGCGGCGACTCGCACCTTGGCGTCCGCCAATTCCTTCGCCGCGGACTCTCCCGCAACCCGCGCGGCCTCCCATTGCTGGCGCGTCTCAACCAGCTGGCGCCTCACATCTCCAAGCTCCGACTCCAGCCTGGCTGCGGCCGTCCTTGTAGAAGCGAGCTCGTCCGTCAGGCCGGACGCCCGCGCGCGCAAGGCCTCCGCCTCCGCCGCGGCCTTCTTCAGCGCGGCGTCGTTTTCCGAGGAGACTGCAGCCAAACGCTCGTTGGCGGCGGCCAACTGGCGGGCCGCCGCCTGTTCGGCCGCCTGCGCCGTTGCGAGACGACCACGCTCCTTGACCAACTCCGAGCGCAGCGCGGCGAGATCGGTGCCGGCGGCCGAGGCGGATCCGGAGGCCGCCGCCAGCTCGCGGCTCAGCTGCGCGCTCCGGGCGCGCAGCTCCTCGACCTCGAAAGCGAGACGCCGCGTTTCGGCCGCGGCTGCACGAGCGGTCTCCAAGTCGCGCTCCAGCGACTCGCGCGCGCCGGTGAGCTCGGCGACGGATTTTTCGGCGGCGGCACGCGCGGTTCGTAGTGACTCGACTTGAGCCGCGACCTCCTGAGCCACCGCCAGACGCCGGCCCAAGTCCTCGGTCTGGGCTCGGGCCGCGTCAGCGGCGGCGCGCATCTCACCCAACCTCGCCTGCAACTGATCTCGTTCGGCGGCGAGCGAGTCCTTCTGTCGTCCTGTCTCCGCCAGGGTACCCTCGATCCGAGTCGCCCACTCGCGCAGTTCACGCGCCTCGTCCACGGCCTTTTGTAGTTCCGCGATACGGGTGCCAAGCCGCGCCGCCTCGGATCGCGATTCCGTCAGACGTCCGCCCGCGACTTCCAGCTCGACTGCAAGCGAGGAGGCGCGGCGCGCTTCCTCGTCGAGCTTGGCCCGAACAGATCGCAGCTCCTCCTGCCTCTGTCTCAGCTCCTCGGAAGATTTCGCGGCCGCTTCCTCCAGCCGCGCGCTCTCACCGAGCAGACGCGCGATGCGGGGATCCCGCGACGCGAGCTCGGGCAGAGTCAGGGCGGTCAATGCCGCGGCGGGATCGGCCGGCTTCGCGCGGGCCTCCGCCAGCTCTCGCTGCACGGCGACCTTTTCCCGGGAGAGCGTTTCAAGCTGCGCGCGCAGATCAGCGACTGCCGCCTCCGCTTCGCGGATACGGCTTGAGCCCTGGGACAGTCGCGCGTTTTCCGACCGGACCCGGGCCAGTTCGGATTCCGCGAACGCAACCCGCTCGGCGAGCGAGGAAATGGCGCCGTCGGCCGAAAAGGGAGTCGCGGCGGCCGCTCCCGAAAGGCCGACCACTGCCGCGCCGATAGCAACCTTCGGCCCGGCGGAGGCCTGACGCTGGGCGGCGATTTTTTCCCGTTCGCGCTGGATGCCGGACCGGCTTTCCGCCAGCTGGGCGGGCGACAGCTTTCCGGCAACGAAATCGCGCGCCACGGGCTTGGAGCCGTTTTCAACCGCGATCGACAGCCAAACGTGGGCCTGCACTAGGTCCGCCTTGGCGCCGCGTCCCTCCGCGAGGGCGATCCCGAGGTTATTCTGAGCCGGCCCGAAATTACGCGTCGCGGCGCTGCGGTACAGGGTGATGGACGCGGCCAGATCCACGGCCCCGCCCCTGCCCTCCTCCAGCATCAAGGCGAGGTTGTACTCGGCACGCGCGAAACCCTGGTCGGCCGCCTCCCGGTACCAACGTCTCGCCATGGCCTCGTCGCGCACGATTCCTTTGCCGGTCTCGTACGCCAGCCCGAGGTTGTACTGGGCTTCCGCGACTCCGCCCTCCGCCGCCTGGCGATACCAGAGAATCGCCTCAAAGGGATCCGTCTTGGTGCCGTTGCCGGAGGCGATCATGTTACCGACGTTGAACTGGGCCACGGCGAGCCCTTGGTCGGCTGCGCGACGGTAGAGCTCGAAGGCCTTGGCCGGGTTCGCCGGAAGCCCGTTGCCGGACTCATGCAACGTGGCGAGGTTGAACATCGCGGGGGCGTGGCCCAGCGCGACGGCACGTTCATAGAGTCGAATCGCCTCGGGAACGTTCTTGGCCACTCCTTCACCCCGGAGCAGCGCGTCACCGAGGGCCGTCAGCGCCGCCGCATCCCCAAGGTCGGCCCTAGCGCGCAACGCGGTCAGATCCTGCGCCTGCGCCCGGATTCCCGCCGGCCATCCCGCGACCACCAGCGCAGCCGCCACCAAGGAGCGTGAACCCATGGTGGAAGGCTTTTTACGGGATGTTCCGCCGGACTGAAACACCCCTAAAACCTAAGGCTTATACCCTACATGGAAGCAAGGCGGCATCCTGCATGCCGTGGATGATCTTCTTGTCGGGAGGACAAAACGTCGCGAGCGCACCGCTGAGCCGCGCCTCGGCGCCAACCACGAAATAATACGGGCACAGGCGCAACCTCCCGGGTACGGCGCGAGCCGCAGGAGAGACACCCGGGCCCGAGGCAGGCTCGTAGACCGGATGCTCCAGCCGGCGCGGCTTCCGGTAGGGCTGGAGCACATGAAGGTTGGTGGCGGCGAAAGCCACGGCCCGGTCGACCCCAGCTTGCCATTCCTCGCGGGAACAGTCGCTGCCGAGGACCACGCTGCGGGCCCCCCAGGCGGTCTCATGGTAGCCGCTGATCTTGATGATGAGGTCCCGCTCCCGCTGCGAGGCGCCGGCGAGATCGCGCCAGTCGTTGAGCGAGCGTCCCCCGATCCGGGGTCCGTCCAGCACCGCCCCCGGAGGAAGTGGCGCGGGATCCATGATCCAGGATGGGGGGATCAAATTGCGAAGCAGCTCCAGCGCGCCGGCACTGAGAACCTCCGTCCAGTAATCGCGCAGCAGGTGGTGATGGAAAAGGGCGAGCGCGAGCTTCTCCTCCTGAAAATGCCGCATCGGTGGAGCGATCGCCACTTCCCCGGCCGCCCAAGCCTCGAGGATGAAAGGCTGGGTGCGGATGTTCTCCAGATCGAACAGCTCGAAGAACCGGTATAGCACGTCGATCTTCTCGGGATTTCCCTCGATGTCGAAGCAGAGGGAGTTCTCGAGCGGGAAGATATCGCCGGGCTCGAGGCAGTGGACACGTTTTCCCCGCAGCTGCAGTTCCTGCGCCAACCACCGCATTTCGGGCCGGTAGGTCGCGGCTTCGTCGCTTACCACGAGGGCGATCACCGGGTTGCGCTCCTTGGGCCGCAACGCCGCCAGCGCCGTGTGGAAATCCAGGATCATCCGATCCCCGGCGCCGAGCACATCAACCCCCGACTCCGCCGCGTAGAGGCGGTTAAGGAAAGCGGTGAGACCGATGCCGCCCGGGACGGAGTCGAGCTCCGTGAGCACAAAGCCCTCCTCGGTCAGAAGCAGGTCGGGCCGCAACACGGGCGGCAAAGCCCCTCGGTTACGGGGATCCCGCGCGTGGGCGATCAGGGCGGCGGGCTTCCCGCGGTCGAGGTATTCGGCGACCCAAGGCGCCAGGAGCGGCTTGTTGCGCAGCAGGTTTTTCCCGGCGGCGGAACGGAGGTAAAGCGTCTCTAACGCCTGGTGGAACTCCAGGCACGCGGCGCCGATCGCGCGCAGGCTCGCTACCTGCGCGGCGTCCAGGGGCCAAGCCTCGGGCGAGAGCTGCCACGTCTTATCCTCGAACAACGGCTGCGCCGCGAGGGCCGAGCGGATCGTCTCGTGGGACAGCGGCATGGTGACGGGCGGGCGGGACCGGCGAGGCGGTCACTCCTCCATCTGGATATCCTTGTTGCGGTGCCGCGGGCAGCCGGCGCGGAGCCACGCGTTGACGAAACGATCGAGGTCGCCGTCGAGCACGCCCTGCGTGTCGCTGGTGCTGATGCCGGTCCGGAGGTCTTTCACCATCTGATAGGGCTGCAAGACATAGCTGCGGATCTGGCTGCCCCACCCAATCTCGCCCTTCTCGCCGTAGAACTTGTCCATCTCGGCGCGCTGCTCGTCCTGCTTTTTCTCATACAGGCGGGCCTTGAGGACGCTCATGGCGCTGGCGCGGTTCTTGATCTGCGAGCGCTCGTTCTGGCAGACGACGACGATACCCGTCGGCAGGTGCGTGATGCGCACGGCCGAGTCGGTCGTGTTAACGCCCTGGCCGCCCTTGCCGGATGACCGGTAGACGTCCACGCGGATCTCGGCCTCAGGGACCTCGATGTTTATCTCCTCGTTGATCTCCGCGATCACGTCGACTGCGCAGAACGAGGTGTGGCGGCGCTTGTTGGCGTCGAAGGGGCTGATGCGCACGAGGCGGTGCACGCCGCGCTCGGCCTTGGCGAAACCGTAGGCGTTCTCGCCCTTGAGGAGCAGGGTGGCCTTGGTGATGCCGGCCTGGTCGCCGACCTGCACGTCCTGCACCTCGATCGAGAAACCGCGGCGCTCCGCCCACCGTGAGTACATGCGGAAAAGCATGTCGGCCCAGTCGCAGGACTCGGTGCCGCCCGCGCCCGCCTGGATGGAGAGGAAGGCGTTGTTGCGGTCGAACTGACCCGTGAGGAAGGAGGCGATCTCAAGCGCGTCCAGCTCTGTCACCATCGCCTCGACCTGGCCGGCCAGATCGGAGGCGGCGGCGTCATGCGCGGCGCCGGTCTCGGCCTCCACCAACTCGACCATCACGCCGACGTCATCAACCTTCCGCTGGAAGGCGACGACGGGGAGGACGGCTTTCTTCAGCGCGTTAAGCTTCGCGATGTGCCGCTGCGCGCGCTCGTTGTTGTCCCAGAACGTCGGGAGGCCCATCTCGGCCTCCATGGCCTCGATCTCACGCTGCTTTTGATCGCAGTCAAAGAAACCTCCACAGGTGTCCGGCGCGCTTCTTGATGTTCTCGATGTGGCTGAAGGTCTCGGGGGCGATCATGACGTGAAAGGAAAAGGGAAACGCGGACCACGCCGGGCACAAGGCCGCATTCCGTGCGGCGCCGGCTGATTAAACAAAAACGCCGTCCCGAATCGGGACGGCGTTGGAAAGGAAAGACGCCGGATCAGCGCTTCGAGAACTGGAACCGCTTGCGGGCGCCGGGCTGGCCGGCCTTCTTGCGTTCCTTCTCGCGCGGATCACGACGAAGGTGACCGGCCTTCTTCAGCTTCGGACGGAGCTCGGCGTTGAGCTTCTGCAGCGCACGGGCGATACCGTGCGCCACCGCGCCGGCCTGACCGGCGACGCCGCCACCGGCGACGTTGGCGGTGACATCGATCTTCTCGCGCATCTCCACCGTCAGCAGCGGCGCGTAGGCCTGCTTGGCGAAGTTATCGTGGGAGAAGTAGTCCTCGAAGGTGCGACCGTTGACGGTCAGCTTGCCGGAACCCTCGGTGATGCGCACGCGGGCGGTGGAGGTCTTGCGGCGGCCGGTGCCGAGGTGGACGTTGGCGGGAGTGGCGCTCATGGTCGGTTAGCTGACGGTGATCTTCTGGGGCGCGTTGGCCTCGTGGGTGTGGTTCGGGCCGGCGAAAACGCGAAGCTTGGTGAGCATGCGGGCCGCGATCCGATTCTTCGGGAGCATACCCTTGACGGCGTGCTCGATGATGAACTCGGGGTGGCGCTGGCGCATCAGCGAGACCTTGCGGTAACTCTCGCCGCCGACGAAGCCGGAGAAGAACATGTAGGAGTTTTGTTCCTCCTTCTTGCCCGTGAGAACCACCTTCTCGGCGTTCACGACGACCACGAAGTCACCGGTGTCCACGCTGGGGGTGTAGGTCGGGCGATGGCGGCCGCGGATGATGTTGGCGGCCTTAACCGCGAGGCGGCCGAGCGGCACTCCCGCGGCATCAATGAGATACCACTTGGGTTGCACCGTCTCCTTCTTGGCGAGGAACGTCTTCATGCGAAAAGAGGTCAATGCGTACGGCCCGCTCCAGACGTGTCAACCGAGTTTTCGGGGATTTTCCGCAACACCCGTCGCCGACGCTCAGGAAACGAACGCCTCGGTCACCAAGACGATCGACGCGGACTCCGCCGCGAAGGTGAACGCTCCCGCGTGCGGGGCCAGCGCCGTGTCACCCCGCGCGAGGCGAACCGCCCGGTGCGATCCCGCCGCCTCTCCGCCCTCCTCGAGGCTTCCGCTGACGACGCTCAAAAGACGGGGACCTTCGCCGGAACGAAGGTGCAGGCGTTGCCCGGGATCGAGGACCACCCGCCGGATGCGGAATTCCCGGCACTCGGCAATCACTCCCGACGTGGGCGCCGCCCTCAGGGGAGTCGGCTCGAAATCATTCCAGTCAATCGACCGCAGCGATTGCGCGAGGTGCATCTCGCGCGGGCGGCCATCAAGGCCCACTCGGCCCCAGTCGAAAACGCGGTAGGTGGTGTCGGAGTTCTGCTGGATTTCGAGGATGAGGTTGCCGGCGTCGATGGCGTGGACCTGACCGCTGTGGACGAGAATCGAATCACCCGCGGCGACGTTGAAGGAGTGCACGCACTCCTCGAGCGTGCCCGCCGCCGCGGCCTCGGTGAAGCGCTCGCGGGTTACGCCGCGCCTTAGACCGACGATGAGGCGCGCCCCCGGCGTTGTGGCGGCGATGTACCAGTTCTCGGTCTTGGGCTCGCCACGCAGTTCCCCCGCGACCGCGGCCGGCGGGTGCACCTGCAAACTGAGGCGCTCGCGGCAATCCAGCCACTTGATGAGGATCGGAAAAGGCCGCCCGGCCGGCCAGCCGGGGCCCATCACATCAGGAGCGTGCTTCTCCAAAAGACGACGCAGCGATTGTCCGGCGAAGGATCCGGCGGAGACTACCGACTGGGCCTCGGATCGATCGACGACCTCCCAGCTTTCACCGATCGGGTCGCCCGCCGGCAAAACCCGCCCGAGGGCGGTCTCGAGCGCGCGGCCGCCCCAGACGCGCGTCTGGTAGATCGGGGCGAAGCGAAGAAGTTCGCGCATTGGGGGCGGGAGCTTGCGTTTGACCGGCGGATGCGGTGCCGTCGAATTCTCCGCCGCCGCCGAGGCCGACACAAATGCCGAAGTCCGAGAGTTCAAATCCAAACCCGGTGCCTTCCAATCAGGCCCCGCGTTACGGCCCCAATTGGGTGGTGGCGCTGCTGTGCCTGCTACTCGGCGCCTACCTCCTCGTGGCGCTCGTCGCGTTCGATCCCGCGCAAAGCCCGGGGGACCACGTGCCCGCCCCTCCAGCGAACAACCCCGCAGGCTTTGTGGGTGCGCTGACGATCGAGATTCTTCTGAAGGGCTTCGGGGTGGGCGCTTGGTTTGTGCCGGGCTTCCTTATCTGGATGGCGGTGCTGGCATTTCGCTTCCCCAAGCAGGTCACTCGTGGCCGCGCGATCGCGATGGGGCTTACCCTGCTGATGTCGACCGGCCTGGCGGCGATGTTCACCGACCGGGATTGGTCCTCGCGGTGGTTTCCGCTCGGTCCCGGCGGCATCGTCGGCAAGGGCCTGTATCACTACATGCTGGAGCCCGCCCTCGGTTCCTTCGGCGCCGCGCTCGTCCTCGGCACGACCTACTGCGCCTCCCTGCTCTTTGTCTTTGTAAGGGACGTGGGCGCCGAGGTGGAGAAGCTAATCGCGGGTTTTGTTGCCTGGCGGGAGGAGCGGGCGCGACAGAAGGCCGATCGCGAGGAATACCTGCGACGCGAGCGTGCCGAGCAGGCGAAGTCAGCCCCGAAGCCGCCGGCGAAAATCGCCTCACCTGAACCCTCCAGGACCACCGCCACCCCATCC
>JBEGJD010000094.1:0-2945 GCA_041184765.1 Verrucomicrobiota bacterium
CGAGGCCGCGTCGTAGTCCTGACGATAAGTCAGGTCGGTGATCTGCACCGCCGTCCGGGACAACGCGACCGCGGCGGTCGCGAACTTCCGCTCGTCCATGTAGTCCACCGAAACGGGCTTACCAAGCACCGTGACGGCCTCGGTCCGCGGCGACCACGAAAAGTTGGGATTGGCCAGCAGCGTGTAGTAAACCGTGAGCGCCGTGAGGTAGTGACCGTAGGCGTCGCCATGGCCTTGGGGATAAAGCGCCGCGGCGTCCGCCGCACCCACCACGCCGTCGCTGTCCATGTCCTTGATGTTGTAATTCAGCGCGTACACGGCCTCGCCTGAATCTATGCCGCGCGTGTAGTTCCAAATCAGGCGGTTGTAGACCGGATTGATCCGCGTGCCCGGTTGCAGGGAATTATCGCGGCCGCGCAAAAGAGTGAGCTCCTCGTCCAGCACCGTCGCGAGTTGGCCCTTGAAGGCGAAAAGCGAGGTGGTCGCGGCACCGTAGGCCGACCCGCTGTCAGTCGCGAACGCGATCGTGGGATTGGCGGCATCAGCGTAGGCCTCGTTGCCGAGGATCATGTAGAGGTCCGAGAGATAACCGGCCGCAAGGAGCAGCGCGTCGTTGGCCGCAGGGTAATTGATCGCGGGCGTGCCCTCGATGCTGAGTCCCTTGCCGCGACGCAGGATCGTCTCGTAGATCTCGATCAGGCCGAAGCTGTTGATGTTGGAAAGATTCAGCGCCACGTCGCCCTCCCAGCGGCGGCCGGCCTGCTGCACCAAGCTCACGTCGGTGTTGATCTCGTTGCTGAAGAGATTCGTGACGCGCTGCTGGAAGGGATTGATGCCCGCCAGCGCCCGCTTGATCCAACCCTCGGCCAATTGGGGATCCACCCATTGCGACCATCCGGCGTTGCTAACGAATGCCGCGTTGGAGGTGTCCCGCGCGCGATAGCGCATAGTGAAGTAATTGTCGGTCAGCGTCAGGATGCTGTTACCCTGGATGACGTGCTGGCTTTTGCCGCGGATGGAGCCGCTCAGCACGCCGATGGTCTCGTCGCTCGCCGCATCCAGCTTCACCCAGCCGTTCGTGGTCGGGGTCATCTGGGTGCCCTCGATGCGAACGTTGACGGCCGAGGCCGCATTGATGTCGGCGTCGGAATAGAGCTCCAGTGTGACGACATTGCGGCCGATCTTCAGGATCTGAGCCGGGATTTCGTAGACGAGCCTAAGCGGGGAGTAGCCTCCCGGGGGCGACACGTTCGGAGTATTGCCTGAAGGGCGGTTAACGACGGCCACCTTCGCCTGATTGAGATAAACATCCGCGGAGTCGCGGCTGCCGATCTCCACGCTCAGGTAGGCCCGCAGCGGGAGTGTGCCGCTGACGGTGAACTCTTTCCTGAAAGCGGCCTGCGGTAGCGTGGTGCCGTGATCGGCGGTATCCCCGGAGTCGCGGACCGCGAACGAGGCAGGTGTGGCCACCAGTGTCGCGGCATTGAACGGTGCCGGCTTGGGACTGGCGTCCGGATTCAACTCGAGAGCCCGAAGGTCCTGATAATTAGCCGGCGGCTGACGATAGAGCTGCCAGCCCGTCGAATCACCGAGCAGAAGTTGCCGGGTGAAAGTGAAGAGCGGAGGCGCGGCCCCGTCCACCGGTGGCGCATACATCCACTCGAAGTCGTAACCAGCCGCGTCCCCGCCGAAATCACTCGAATGCCGGAGCGTCAGCTTTTCATCGAGGGGGTTGGCAGACTGGATGACCTTCAATTCTCCGCGGTAAAGGGGCGGTACCACCTTGAAAACGTGGACCGACACCGGTTCGTCGATCGGGGTGAAGGCCCGGCCGTTGCCGACCACCATGACGACGAATCCCTGTCCGCCGCCCACCGCGGTAACCGCATAGGAGTCCACGGCGGTATCGTCGTTGTCGATCGACGCCAGTTGCCCCGGACCTGCGTCGCGGTTCTTCGCTGTATCCACAGTGTAGGTACCCTTCTTCACCGGATTCTCCATGAACGTCTCCAGGCGGGTGCTCAGCCCGTCGATCGCGGTGTTCCAAGCGGTCCGGTCTGAATCGGCACTGGAGACCAATTCCTTCAGGGCGGTCGTGTCGGCCGAGCTTAGCCGATTGAGCAGCAGGTAATCGTCTCCCAGCACCTCGTCCTTGAACTGGCCGATCAGGACCAGGCTGCCCTTCGCCCCGCGGTTAGGATCGAAGTAGAAACGTTCCCGTAGGTGAGGTGGCAACCGGGTGAAATATGTCTTACCCATGTAGACATCGGTGGCGGCACTCCCAGGAATTTTGGTGAGCCCTGAACCAAGGGCATAGACCTTGGCCCGCGTCGGGTCGTGGAGGGTGACGCTGGTTTGCAGGCCCGCGGTATCCTTGGCGATCGATTGCTGGTAGATGACCTCGGCGCTCGTCTGTCCTCGCACCGCGGGCAGACCGTACTTCGGCGTCATGAGCGATTCGCCCACCCGGAGTTCAGGGGCCGAAGCCGGCCAGACCGGAGTGAAACGTACCGCGAGCGGCTCGCCCTTCACCGGGCTGTCGGAGGCGTTTTTGCGGATGTAAGGCACGACGGTTCCCACCGCGGGTTGGTTGTCGCCCAATTCCGGAAAGTGGAAACCTTCCTGGGTGCGGTAGAAGTACCGCATGGTGAAGGAGGCGGTGCGCGCCTCGTTGTGCATGCCACGGTAGATCCACGTGGTTCCCTTACGGTCGAGGAACGTGAACTCCCCGTAGCGCGGAGCATCGTCGTTGGATTGGCTCCACGTGAGATCGGCCTTGGCCGGCGCATCAGCGGAAATCGGTGCAGCGGTCGTTCCCGCCCGAACCTCGTGGTTGGCGACAATTTCCGGCGCTTGATAGGCAGGGAACCAGAGCGGGGCCGCATCAAAATAAGCGCTCCACGAGCTCACGCCGGAGGGGAGCGTCGGCAACGGCAGGAGGGGCA
>JBEGJD010000095.1:0-2658 GCA_041184765.1 Verrucomicrobiota bacterium
GGAAGTAGTCGAACTCGACCTGGTTGCCGGCGGCGTCGAACTCGTGGGTCTTGGCGGAGATGACGGCGGAGTGGGGCATCATGGCCTGCGTGCCCGCGTAGATGTCGCCGCGGAGTTTCCCGAAATCCGGCATCAGCCGGCAATGCGGGTGCCGGAGTCGCTCCATGATCTCGGCGAGGAACGCGCCGTCCTGCGTGAGAGGCGAGGCTCCCGGCTCGATCGCGATCGTGAGGCCGCGCTTACCGGCGAGGTCCGAAAGGGGCGCGAGGGCCTCGGCGCAGCGGGTAGCGGCCGCGGCGCGGTCGCCATCGGGTGCGCTCACGAAGAAGCGCACATAGCGGCAGCCGAGACGTGCACAGCGTTCGATCGATGCGGGGTGATCGGCGGGCTTGGCCTTCTTCTTCGCCTTGCCGGTGCCGCCGGTCGCGTCGACGACACCTGCCATGAGCAGGAACAGGTTTGTGCCGGCGTCGCCCGCGCGTTTCCGCAGTTCGGCGAGGTAGCTTGCGTCGTCGAGTCGGTCGGCCGGGAGGCCGCCCTCCCATAGGTCGAGCTCGGTGAGTCCAAACTCCTTGCGGGCGAACGCGGGGTAATCGAGCGGGTCGAGTTTTCCGGAGGAGAAGAGAGCCCGCAGGGAATACTGCGACAGGCCTATGGTCATGCCGTGTCCAGCGGCGGCGCGCAGGGCGGAGGCAAGTCCGGCGACGGCCGCGGCGGTGGCGGCTTGGCGAAGGAATTGGCGGCGGTTGGAAAGAGATCGTGAAGTCATGATTCGGAAAAGTTCCGGGTTGGTTTGGGTCAGAAGCGGCCCTTGAGGCCGAACGTGACGGAGACGGGATTGTCGCGGATCTGGGTGAAACGCGCGGGACGCTGGTAGCGCTCCTGGAACTGGCGCGTGAGGTTGGAGACCTCGAGTGAGACGCCGAGCGAGGGGCGGAATTCGTAGGCCAGGCTGGGACTGACGAGGGTGCGCGGTTTCGAGTAGGTGTTCAGGAGCGGGTTGGAGGCGTTGTAGGAGTCGAGATATCCGCTGGTGTAGCTCACGCGCACGCGGCAGCTGAAAGCGCCGAGGCGCCAGCTGGGCACCAGGTTGGCGGTGCGCGGGATGAAGCCCGCGACCTCGCCGGCCCCGAGCTGGGTGCGGCCGCCGAAGTCGCCGAACGTGTCGAGCACGGTGTAGTTGGCCATGAGGCTCAACCCGCGCAGGATGCCGGGGAGGAAGGTGAACTGCTGCTGATAGGCGAACTCCCAACCGGAGACCGTGGCGGTGCCACCGTTGGTGGACGTGCGTAGCTCCCAGCCGTCGTATTCGCCGGCGAAGCCGTTGTCGTTGCCCGCGCCGATCTGCCCGGCGGTCGCACCGGCGATGATGTAGTCGCGGATGCGTTTCCGGAACCAGCCCACGGAGAAGTAACCCGCGGGTTTGAAGTACGCGTCGAGCGTGGCGTCCCAATTGGTGCTCGATTGCGGTAGGAGGCCCGGGTTGCTCACGGTCACGAATCGGCCGGCCTCATTGGGGGTCTCGGTCGGGAACATGTTCGTCATGTTCGGCCGGCCGAAGCTGGTGGACCAGCTGACGCGCGCCTTGAGGTTCGCGGTGAGGTCGTGGCTCAGGTGGGTGCTGGGGAACAGCTGCGTATAGCGGGACTCGTTCACGCGGAAATTCGCACCGTAGTCGCGGGCGGCAGTGCCGCGCGGGTCGGCCACCTGCTGGGCGGCGGTAGAGAGGCTGCGCGCGCGGACGTAGCCGCGGCCCTCGGTTTCCGTGACCTCGGTGCGGACGCCGCCGAGGAAGCCGGTGCGGGAAAGCCAACCCTGCCGCGCGAAGCGTCCCTCGGTCATGAAATAGCCGGCGGTGACGGTCTCCGTGGCGGCACGGGTGCCGGTGAAACGCAGTTGCTCGTGGAAGTAGGCGTCCTGGCTCCAGACAGACGGATCAACCAGGGCGTCGCCGCGAACAAATATCCCCGGGTGCCAGTGGGGGATGCCGAAGCCGGAGCGGTTGGCGGCGGTGGAGTCGTGCGGCAGCGGCGTAGTCCCCGTGTAGCTGTAGCGACGGTCGCGGTTAATCTGGTCGATCGCGACTTCCCGCCAGTCTAGCCCGGCCTTCAGAAACACGGCGTGGGACTCGACCGGCTGAAGGCGGGCGTTGGCGGTGAACCCGCGCACCTGCTCGTAATCATCCTGGCTGCGAACGGTGAGCCCGTTGGCGATCGGACGGTAATTGGCCGGATCGCGGACGTCGGCTCCGCCGGTCTGGATGAACTGCGGGTAGAGCTCGGAGCGCGTGCGGTCGATGGTCCAGCCGATGTTGGAGATGCCGCTCACCAGGTTGGCTCCGGCCTTGCCGGTGCTCCGGTTGAACTGGTTCCAGCTGTAGGCGGCGGTGTAGTCGACCTGCAGACGGTTCCACCTGTGCTCCGCGCCGAGGCTGACGTCTCCGAAGATGCGCCACGTGCGGATCATCTGGTCGGTCGACTGGATCTGCGAGGCGGCGGTCTGGCGGGCCGAGGTGATGCGGTCGGTGTAGTCGGGGAGGATGCCGGCGGTGCCCGTCGTGCCGACGACCTGGTTGGTGAAGATGCGCGCGGTGTACTGGTGGACGTAGGGCTCGTCGTTGCGCACCAGCCCGGCGATCAGGCGCCAGGTGGTGGCGGG
>JBEGJD010000096.1:0-3064 GCA_041184765.1 Verrucomicrobiota bacterium
AAAGCGCGACGTGGTTGCGCGACCACTGGAAGGAATCCCTCGCCTTCGTTAAGCCCGAACTGGACCGCATCCTCGTCGAAGGCATCAACCACATCTTCTACCACGGCACGGTCTTCTCGCCGCAGGACGCAACGTGGCCGGGCTGGCTTTTCTACGCGTCCACCCAGTTCAACCCCAACAACACATGGTGGCGCGATTTTGCGGAGCTCAACCGCTACGTGGCCCGCGTGCAATCGGTGCTCCAGCGCGGACGCCCCGACAACGACGTCCTGCTCTATTGGCCGGCCGCCGACGTTTGGGACGACGCCAATGGCCTCGCGAAAATGCTCACCGTGCACCACGTCAACTGGCTCACCGGCGAATCCGTCGGGAAGATCGCGCGGACCCTTGGCGATCGCGGCTACGCCTTCGACTATGTTTCCGACGAGCAGCTGGCGGCGACCCGCGTTGAAAACGGGCAGCTGGCGACACCGGGCGCACGTTATCGTGCGCTAGTGGTGCCCGCCGCGCGACGCATGCCGGTGTCCACGCTGCGGCAGATCGCGAGGCTAGCGCAGGCCGGCGCCAAGGTGATCTTCGAGCGCTGGCCGGAAGATGTACCGGGCCTCGGCCGGCTGGCGGAACGCCGCGCCGAATTCCAGGCCGCGCGCGCGTCGGCAGTGAAGGCGGGAGTGACGGTTTCGTCCGACGTGGTCGCGGCGCTGGCACCCGTCGCGCGCCGCGAAGCCCTCGCCGACGCCGGACTGAACTTTATCCGCCGCGCGACCGAAAAGGGACACGATTACTTCGTCGCGAATCTCGGATCGCGGTCGCACCGCGGCTGGGTGCCGATCGCGGAAGCCGCTGACCTGCAGACCATGAATCCGCTCGACGGTGCCACGGGCATGGCCCCGCGGAAACGGGCGGCGGAAGGTGGAAACGTGTTCTTCCTCCAGATCGAACCGGGGGAATCACTCGTGTTGCGCGCGACGCGCACGCCCGCCGCCGGCATCGCGCCGTGGCCGGCGACCGAGACCGCGGGACCGGCGGTGCCCCTCGCGGGCGAGTGGCGGGTGGAGTTTATCCACGGAGGCCCGGAACTGCCGCCGCCGTTCCAGACCAGCGCGCTGAAGAGTTGGACGGAACTCGGCGGGGAAGCCGCGCAACGCTTCGGTGGAACGGCGCGCTACACCCTTGAGTTCGACGTGCCGCCGGGCACGGCCGAGGATTGGCGGCTCGAACTCGGCGATGTGCGGGAAAGCGCCCGGGTGACGGTGAACGGAAAAAACGCCGGCACCGCGTGGAGCGTGCCCTTCCGGTTGAACGTCGGCACACTGCTGCGCCCCGGACGCAACCGGATCGAGATCGAGGTCACCAACCTGGCGGCCAACCGCATCCGCGACCTCGACCTCCGCAAGGTGGACTGGAAGGTCATGCGCGAGATCAATTTCGTGAACATAAACTACAAGCCCTTCGACGCCGCGGGCTGGCCGCTGACGCCTTCCGGGCTTTTGGGACCGGTGACGCTTACCCCGCTGGGCACAGCGCGCCCGTGACCGCGGGCCGCCGGCCGCGGGTTTGTAACGTATTGCTTTACAAACCCGGGGAGCCCGCGAGCCGGCTCGGCGACGGGATCGGCGGGCGGCGCGAATGGAAATCGTTTGAGGGAGGTCGCCGACGCGGCATGGTTGCGAAAGTGCGAATCATGCATTCCAGACGCCGGCCCTGCTGAACGTGGAAACGCTGCGCGTATCGCTGGAAATCCTGCTGGTACTGGGCCTTGTGGCGGCCAACGGCTTCTTCGTGGCCGCGGAGTTCGCGTTGGTGAAGATCCGCGCCAGCCAGTTGCGGCCCATGGCCAAGACGGGCGGCTGGCGCCTCAAGATGGCGCTCTTCGCGACGGCGCACCTCGACGCGGTGCTGTCCTCGACCCAGCTTGGCATCACCCTCACCAGCCTGGGCCTGGGCTGGCTCGGCGAACCGGTCATCGGCCAGCGGATCGAGCCGCTGCTGGGGAGTTTCGGCGTGACGGATCCGGCGGCGGTGAAGTCGGTGTCGTTCGCCGTCGCCTTCTCGGTGATCACGTTTCTGCACATCGTGCTCGGCGAGCTGGCGCCGAAATCGCTGGCCATCCAGCGGCCGAAGACGGTCTCGCTCAACGTCGCGGGCCCGCTGGTTATCTTTTACCGCACCTTCTTCCCCTTCATCTGGCTCCTCAACGGCACCGCGAACCGCATCCTGCGGCTGATCGGCCTGCAGCCCGCGCGGGAAGGCGAGCATGGGTTCAGTTCGGAGGAGCTCGAGTACGTCTTCAGCCAGGCGCGCCACACCCACCCCGGCGACGCGTTGATCAACCGCATCATGGTGAGTTCGCTCCGGCTGCGCTCGGTCACCGCCCAGCAGGTGATGCGCCCGCGCGAACAGATCGTCGCCCTCTGGATGGACCGCCCCATGGCGGAAAATCTCCGCCTCGCGCAGACCGCCGGCTTCAGCCGTTTCCCGGTCTGCCGCGGCTCCCTCGACGACGTAAGGGGCATCCTGCTCGTGCGCGAGTGGCTGTGGCAGGGCCAGATACTCGGACCCGAAACCTCCTTCGAACCGCTGATCCGCCCCGCGCTCACGTTCATGCTGAGGACGCCGGTCCACACCATGATCGAGATGTTCCGCAACTCGCGCGTGCACCTCGCCGTCGTGCTGGATCCGGAGATGCGGACGGCCGGCATCGTCAGCCTGGAGGACGTGCTGGAGGAGATCGTGGGTGACATCCGCGACGAGCTCGACATCGGGCGAGGCCCGGTCTTCGAGCGCGACGAGACAGCGATCACGGTGAGCGGACGCTTCACGATGCGGGAACTGCAGGCCGAGACCGGCTGGACCTTCGAATGGATGCCGCGAGAAACCGTCGCAGCGTGGGCGGAGCGAAACCGCGGCCAGCCCCTGCGGCGCGGTGAATCCTTCGTAACCGGCGAATTCCGCGTCACCGCGACGGAGGTCGGCGCGGAGACCGCGCGCCGCGTGCGCGTGGAACGACTGCCGGCAACCAGCACCTGACCCAGCGTCCGCCCGGGACCGGTCGCTTGATTTT
>JBEGJD010000097.1:0-13386 GCA_041184765.1 Verrucomicrobiota bacterium
TGCCCGGCGGTTGGGGTGTTGTGGCGGACGATCTGGCCGCCGCGCTGGCCGCCTGCGCGACGCTCCACCTCGGAGCGTGGATCTGGTCGGTCGTGTGACGTGGTTCGCGCGGCGGACCTGAATGGCTTCGCGCGGGTTTAACCACGAATGCACACCAAGGGACACGAATGGCCCCGGACGTCATAAGTGTAGCCAAGAGTGTGGCCTCGGATCAGTCCGCGGGCCGGTAAGGCCGTAGGAGGTCCGGGATTCCCCGGATTTTTCTCCGCGGATTTCTAGGATCCCGCGGATGAAAAAAGCTGAACACCTTCCCGCCCTTTGCGGACTTCCGGTTCGACCTCCCACTTTGCGCCGCCTGTGCTTTTTTGCGGCCGACCCGGCCGATGGCCGCAAGAAAGCGCATGAGGCACAATTGCTGCGTTCAACCTCCCAAACCCGGTTTAACCACGGATGGCCCCAGCGCTGTTCCGCCGCAACCGAAGCAATGTTCAGGCTGCGCCGCGCCGGGAGGGGCGAGCTAGAGCGAGAGGGAGCGAGGGGAAATCGGCGGAAGGAGTTTCTGACGATCCGAGGGTGGCGCCCTCGGCTACGTCGCATGCGTTTCCTGACGAACGTCGGTGCGGTGTTTCCGGACGAAGGGCATCTCCCGTTGCCTCGGCTAATTCCTGACTCAAACCAATCGACAGAAGCAAACTGAGGTAACGAAGGAAGCTTCCTTCATCTGCCGAATCCGCGGCATCGGCGGTCCTCCTGGTCAATCCCAACCACGGAAAAACGGCAGCCGAGCTTCGCGTGCGTTCGCTACGGCGCGAGGCCTCTCAGCAATTCGTGCGCCTTGGCCACGACGCGATCCTCGGCGTCGTCCGCGAAACGCCCGGGATGGTTGAGGATCCGGGTGTTGGCGGAGATGCCCTCGTAGCCGCCTTCGCGGAGCACGCGGCGGCTCGGCAGGTACCCGAAGACGTCGTTGGTGTAGCCTGCCACCCACACGGCCGCCGGACCGGCTAGCTCGTGTTTCAGCCGCAGCGAGTAGTCGACCACCGCCTCGCCTCCGAGGGCGACGAGTGTGAGGTCTCCGCCGAAGCGCACGACTTGCACGGGGCACGCGAAAGGCGCGGGACGCTCGCCGCGGGCGAGCAGGGCGGAGAGTTTTTTCGCCCGTTCCACAACCTCCGGCGTGTGCTGCGCGTCGATGTAGGTCGCCAGTTCCTTAGCGGGCAGCGGTTCGTAGCCAAGGCTCGCGTGGCCAAGCGCCGAGCGCAGCGGTCCGGCGATGGGCCGTGGGCGCGCGGCCAGCGCGGCGTGCACCGCGTGCGCGAGCGAGCGTCCATGCTGGCGCGCGAGATCTTCCGGATTCTGGCCCGGGACGGTGGCGCCGCGCGGGTAAGGGTTCTGGTCGCCGGCGCAGCCCGTCAGGAAGAGCGCGGTCGCGCCGGGGTACGTCGTCTCCAACTCCCGCTGCGCATACCCCGCGTAATCCCCGCTCACCTTGCTGCCGCCTAAGGTCGTGTTGTGGCACGCGTAGCCGAACAGCACCGCGCGGATTTTTCCGTCCGCCCCGCTCACCTTCAGCACCGGCACGTCATGATCGACCGGGCCGGCGGGGTAGGGGTTGTTGGTGAACGTTCCGTTCGCCTCCGGCCGGCGGCGGTTCATCGCGAATCCGGCGCGCGCCTGGGAGAACTCCACGCGCGCGGGCCGGGGATCGCGCAGGCTCTCGCCGACCAGCTCCACAAGGTCCTGCTTGAGGCGCGCGTGGTAGGCCTGCACCGCCGCGACGTCCTCCGGCTTCGCGACGCGGCGAAAGATTTTCTCCAGCAGCATCCGGTCCGGCGCCACCTGCGGACCACTGTGCGTGTGCGAGGCGTTCAGCAGCAACTCGTGCGGCTTGAGACCAAATAGCCGGCCCGCTTCCGTCTCGACGTGCGCGCGGATCTCCGCGGTCACGCCGATCAGGTCCATGGTCACGATCACGACGCGGCCGCCATTCGCGTCGTCGAGCAGCAGGGCCTTCGCGAACAGGTCCGTGTCGGCGCCGTCGGACGGCGCCGTGCGGTTCGCGTAACCGGCCAGCCAGATCGGACCCGCGGGTGTTATCTTCCTCGTCGCCACGCCCGCCCGCCATGGCGCGGGAGCGGGCGAGGGCGTCGCGCCGAAACCGGCGGCCGCGAGCAGGAGCGTGGCGGTCAGCCAGACCGACCGTTTCATTTCTTCAACGGATGCAGCTCGATCCGGCGGAAGTAGATCTCGGCGCCCTCCGACTGGAAGAGCAGACGGCCCCACGTGAAGACGCTTTCCCGCGCCTCGTTCACCTTCACGCCGTTCAGGAAATAGGTGAGGTTGCCTCCATCGACGATCGCCTCGACGCGGTTCCATTGGCCGATCGGCTTCTCAACGTCCTTCGGTCCGCGGAAACCGAGCTGATCCTTCCAGGCCGGATCGCGGTACTGCCAGTTGATGCGGCCGCGCGGCACTTCGCGGGCCGGCGCGGCTGGGTCCCAGATGAAGGTGCCCTTCGGCTCCGCATCACGGATGTTGGCGATCACCTTCGGCGAGATCGGGGTGTCGACCCCGCGGTCGAAGCCGTTCAGCACCAGGATGTCCCCCGTGCCGCCCTCGATGATCTGGTACTCAAGCGAGCGCAGCCACGGCGAGTTCATCGCCTTCGCGTAATTACCGTCCTCCCCCTGGCCATGGATCAGGATTCCCGAGTCGCGCGCGCGATCGGCGCGGGGCTTCCAGGTCACGTCGGTCCAGCGGTACTCGAGCACCAGTTTGTAATCAGCGTAATTGGCGGTCGTGACGAAGCCGCCCCAGTGCTGGCCGCTCACCCGGATCGCCGGCTCGCCGTCGATGCGATCGACGACCGTGAAGACACGGTCGGGGTCCTGGCGCCCGAAGGTCGGCAGCCAGGTGTAGAAGTTGGTGAAATCCTTGCCGTTGAAGAGCCGGATTACCTCCCGGGGTACGACCACATCCTTCGGGCGGTCGGCGGCCTGAGCCGGGGTTGCGGCGATTCCGGCGACGAGAACAAGGAGGGTGAGAAACGCACGTGTCATAGGTCGGTTTAGGGGTTTTTCGGCGGCCCGGCGCGGGCGCCGGAATTGAAGTTGAGCCGCCTCGGATGCGCTTCAAGTTCTTTGCCCATGAACCCCGCGTCTGCGGTCGCGCGTCCCTTCGTCGCAATTGGCTGCCTGCTGCTGCTCGGTGTTTCCTCCTTCGGCGCCGAAAAGGTTAAGTCGCTTTCGCCCGCCGAGGCGCTGCAGGCCTTCCGCGTCGCGCCCGGCATGCGCGTGGAACTCGTCGCCGCCGAGCCCGACGTGGTCGATCCGGTCGCCATCGCGTTCGACGAGCGCCGGCGGCTTTACGTGGTCGAGAACCGAGGCTACCCGGATCCGATGGACGGAAAATCCGCGCCAGCGATCGGGCGCGTCGCGCTGCTCGAGGATCGCGACGGGGACGGACGCTACGAAACGCGGCACGAGTTCGCCACGGGTCTATCCTACCCCAACGGCGTCCTGCCCTGGCGGGGCGGCGTCTTCGTCACGTGCGCGCCGGATATTTTTTATCTGAAGGACACCGATGGCGACGGGGTGGCCGACGTGCGGCGCGTGGTCCTCACGGGTTTCAACACGACGCGTACCGCGCAGATCCGCGTGAGCCACCCGACCCTCGGGCTCGACGGCAAGGTCTACGTCACCAGCGGCCTCAACGGCGGCAAGGTCACGTCCCCGGAGCACCCCGGGCGCGCACCGGTCTCCTTCACCGTGGCCGACGGGCGCTTCGACCCTGAGACGCTCGAGTTCGAGAGCCTCGGCGGGCGCGGGCAGTTCGGGCTCTCGTTCGACGCGTACGGCCGGCGGTTCATTTCTTCGAACCGCCACCCGGTGATGCAGGTGGTGTTGGAGCCGGCCTGGCTGCGCCGCAATCCGCACCTGGCCTTCGCGGAGTCGGTGCAAAATGTGTCCAAGGTCGAGGCCGAGGCCGTCGTCTGGCCGGTGAGCCGCGCGCGGGTCACGGCCGACTTCATCCCGGCGCTGATGAGCAAGCCCCACTCCGGCACTTACACGTCGGCGAGTGGCGTGCTGATCTACGGTGGCACCGGCCTCGGCGACGGTTTCGACGGCAACGCGTTCATCTGCGAGTCCGCCCAGAATCTTGTCCAGCGGCAGGTGATGCAGTCCGACGGGGCGACATTCCGCGCTGAGCCCGCCGTGCGCGGCAGCGAGTTCCTCGCCTCGACCGATTCGTGGTTCCGTCCGGTGTCGCTCGCGAATGGACCCGATGGCGCGCTCTACGTCGTCGACATGTGCCGGCGGGAGATCGACCACCCCGCCTACGTGCCGGAGGAAAGCCGCGGCAAACTCGATTTCGCCAGCGGCGACGACCTCGGGCGGATTTACCGGGTGGTTGCGAAGGGCTCGCGCCCGTCCTCGCCCGCGGAGCTTTCCAACGTCGGACTGGTACGTGCGCTGGAGTCGGCGGACGCGTGGTGGCGTGAACTCGCGCGGCGCCTGCTCATCGAGCGTTCCGCCGTGGACGTCGTTGAAGCGATCGAACGGATAGCGGCGGAATCACGCCGTCCCGAGGCCCGGGTGCAGGCGCTCTGGACCTTGCACGGCCTGGGCCGGCTGCGTGCGGAAGTGATCGAGGCCGCGTCGCGTGATGGTTCCGCGGGGGTGCGCGAACAGGCGGTGGTGCTGGCGGGACGCCGGCTGGCGGAAGATTCACGTTTCGGTCCCATGCTGGTCCGCGCGGCTTCGGACGGCGATGCGCGGGTGCGTTTCTGCGCCGCGCTGGAATTGGGTTCCTGGACGGACGAACGCGCGGTCGCGCCGCTCGCGGCGATTGCGTTACGCGATGGCACGGATCGTTGGACCCGGGCGGCGGTTTTCAGCGGGGTGGAAGGTCGGGTGGAAGGTTTCCGTGTCGCGGTTACCTCAGGGCGAGCCGGCGCGTCCGTGGCGGCGGTTGGTGCGGTGATGGAGGAACTTGGCCGGTTGGTCGGCGCCTCTTCATCGATTCCGGCCGCCGGTGCCTGGCTGGCGGAAGCGTGCGCCGCGGCACGTGGGGAAGCGTGGCGGATTCCCGCGGTGCTCGGATTGGCGGAAGGCCTGCGCGGCCGGATTGAGTTCAAGGGTAAGGCAGGCGCGGGACTGCTAGCCACTGTGGCTGAAGCCGGGCCAGGTGTGCCGGTGCTGGAAGGATTTCTCCGGGACGCGGCCGCCACGGCGGCGGACGCCGCAAGGCCGGTCGCGCTGCGCTCGGCGGCGATCGCCTTGCTGGGCCACGCGCCCTTCGAGCGCGGCCTCGGCGCGCTCGGGCCGTTGCTTGATGCACGGCAGGCGCCGGAACTGCAGCTGCAGGTCGTGCGCGCGCTCGAGCGGTCGGGCGACGCCCGTGGCGCGGAAATGCTGGCTGATGCCGGACGCTGGTCGCGTTACACCCCGCAGGTGCGCGAGGCGGCGGTCGCCGCGCTCGTGTCCAAACCCGCCATGGCGAAAGTGCTGTTCGCGGCGATCGAACGAGGTGCGATCCGGCCCACGGACATCTCGTCCACGCGGCGGTCGCAGCTGATGAAGCACGCCAACGCCGACGTGAAGGCCGCGGCGATGCGGCTCTTCCAATCGCTGGAAGGCGGCGACCGCATGGCGGTTTATCGCGACCACAAGGCCGTCTTGGCCGAGGCTTCCGACGCCGCGCGGGGGGCGCCGGTTTTCGCGCGTGCCTGCTCTGCCTGCCATTCGTTCCGAGGCGCGGGTGGGAAGGTCGGCCCCGATCTCACCGGCATGCGCAACCAGCCGGCCGACGCCCTGCTGCTCCACATCCTTGTGCCGAACTACGAGGTGATGCCCGCCTACCAGGCCATCACCGTCACGACACAGGATGGGCGCGCGATCTCCGGCTGCGTGACCGCTGAGACCGACGCCAGCCTCACGCTGCGCACCGCGTCGGGTGCGGAGGAGACGATCCTCCGCGGCGCCGTGGCCGCGACCGCCGCCGCCGGTGTTTCGCTGATGCCTGACGGCCTCGAGCAGACGATGACCCGCCAGGAACTCGCCGACCTTATCGCCCACCTCAAGAGCGAGCCCGCGCAGTGATGCCGCGGGTAAAGGCCTAGAACACAGATGTAACGGAGGGCCAATCCGCGGGCAGGGAAGGGCGTGAAAGAAATCTCGCGCGTCCCGGTTTGTAGGATGGCTTTCTGAAGGAGGGGCGTGTGAATGGGGAAACCGAAAGCAGGAAGCCTTCGTCTCGAGCCAGACTGTCTCCGGTTCGTTCGTGCGAGAGGTGTAGCCGCGGCCGCCCGCCGCGGATCATGCGGAGCTCATCACGGCCGGAGGCTCTTCCGAAGGCGGCGAACTTGAACCGCAGATTTCGCGGATTGCGTGGATAGATCTGACAATGGCGTGACCAAAAGGAATCGTCGCGGATCGTCTGATGCTAGGGCTCGGAGCCGGTGCGCCCTTTGCCTTGTGAAGATTCGCTGGGCGGCTCCGGGGTTCCGGAACGGTCGCGACCAGGCTCTTCGAGCGTCCGATGGCGGGTTCAGCCGCCGGCCGGCTGCTCGCCCAAGCTCTGAACGTAAGTCGAGATTCCGCCGACCACCGGTTCCAGGCGCGCGACCAAATCGAACGCGGCCGTCAGGTCCGGTGCCTTCTCGAGCTGGATGCACAGGCTGGCGCACTCGCGGGCGCCGGCCATCGCGGCCGAGGATTTCAGCTTATGGCCGAGGCGGTTCAGCGTGCCGAGATCGCTGCTGTCGCGGGCCGTCTTGATCTCCACGAGAGTCTTGCGAGCGGTCTCCGCAAAATGGCGCGCAAGCCGTAGCGTCTGGGCAGGATTATGTCCGGTGAATTCACCGAGGGTGTTTAGATCGAGGGGAGCTTCGGGCACGGGAGTAAGGCGGGCGGGTATCGGAGATTTCGGAAGGGTAAGCTTTAGTTGAAATCCAGGTGTTTCAAATACCTTGTATAGGGTTTTCTACCCAAGCATCACTCTAGTCCCAACCCTAAGAATATTCCATGAACGCAAAGAACACCGCTGCCATCCTCGTCGGCTTCCAAAACGACTACTTCGCCAAGAACGGAATCCTCCGCGGAGTGGTGGAGGAGCCCAACCGGGTCGACGAGGTTCTCAACAACTCGCTCGAGTTCATCCGCGAGGCCGCCAAGACCGAGATGTCGATCATCTCCACCCCGATCGTGCTGGAGCCCAATTACCGCGCGATGGCCAATGCGGTCGGCATCCTCGACAAGATCAAGCAGTCTGGCGCGTTCAAGCACGGCAGCACGGGTGCTGACACCATTCCGGAGCTGTTGGCCTTCGGTAAGCGCATCGACTACGTGACGGGCAAGGTCGGATTCAACGCGTTCTCGGACACCACTCTAGAGCAGGTCCTCAAGCAACGCGGCATCCGCAACGTGCTCGTCGCGGGCATGGTCACTTCGCTCTGCATCGACTCCACCGGGCGCGCCGCCTACGAGCGCGGTTTCGCGGTCACGATCCTCTCCGATTGCTCCTCCGCGCGCACGATGGGCGAGCATGATTTCTACTGTAAGAACATCTTCCCGCTCTACGGCCGTTCGGCCACGAGCAAGGAAGTGCTGGGTGAGCTCGTCCGCACCGCGGCCTGAGCGTTCCTGCTTAGCCCATGTCGGAGCGTCCGGCCGGAGGTTTCTCGACGTCGCTCGCGACGGATATCCACGTTGAGGCCACCAGCCGACTCACCGAGGCCCTCATCGAGGCGGAGAATCGGATGCGGCGTCGCATCCAGATTCTCTCCGAGATAGTTTTCGAGACCGACGCCACCGGTAAACTGGTCTTCCTCAATGATGCTTGGAAGCGGATGTCGGGTATCGCACCCGACTCCGCCGCCGGGCGGCCTTTGCTGGATTTCATCCATGAGCCCGATCGCGGGTTGATGGAGCGTTTGCTGGCCGAGCCCGCCGCGGCGGGACAATCCGTTTACCCTCAGCTCCGGGTGCGGCGCGGGGACGGGGCTCTGATTTGGGTCGAGGTTTCGATCGGTCGTATCGCCAACGGCGGGGTGGTGGGTATGATGCGCGACGTGACCCGCCAGAAGGAGGCGCGCGACGAGCTCGCGAAGCTTTCGCTCGTGGCGAGCGCGACGGAGGACCTGGTGATCATCACCGACCCCGAGCAGAGGATCGAGTGGGTGAACGACTCCTTCTCCCGGCGCACCGGGTATACGCTGGACGATGTGCGCGGGAAGAGACCCGGACGGGTGTTGCAGGGCGCGAAGTCCGATGCGGGAGCGATTAACCGCATCCGTGAGGCGCTGCGGCGCAATGAGGTCGTCCGCGAGGAGCTGCTCAACTATGCCAAAAACGGCGATCCCTACTGGGTCTCCGTGCACATCAGCCCGATCTTTTCGGAAGAGGGCGCGGTGCAGCGCTACGTCTCGGTTCAGGTCGATGTGACCGAGCGGAAAAGGTTCGAGGAGGAGATCCTCCGCCAGAAGGCGCTGCTGGAGGACCGCGTGCGGGAGCGCACGACCGAGCTCGCCCGGGCGAAGGAACAGGCGGAGGCGGCCACCGCCGCCAAGGGCCAGTTCCTGGCCAACATGAGCCACGAGATCCGCACACCGCTGAACGCGATCATCGGGCTTTCCCACCTCTGTCTCCAGACCGGCCTCGACGCCCGGCAGCGCGACTACCTCGTGAAGACGCAGCGCGCGGCGCAGAACCTGATGCAGACGGTCAACGACGTGCTCGATTTTTCCAAGATTGAGGCCGGGGGACTCACGTTGGAGGCGCGGCCGTTCGACCTCGAAGCCACGCTCGCGTCGATCGATTCCATCGTCGGCTATCTCGCCCGTTCCAAGGGCATCACCTTGACGGTGAAAATGGGCGACGGTGTTCCGCGGGCGGTCAGCGGTGACTCGTTCCGCCTGGAGCAGGTGCTGCTCAACCTCGCGGGCAACGCCGTGAAGTTCACCGCCGCCGGCGGCGTGACCATCGAGGTGCTCCGGGCCGGGGGCGATGACACCACCGTCGAGCTGGAGTTTCTGGTGCGCGACACCGGCATCGGCCTTTCCGCCGAGGAACGTGACCGACTTTTCCGCCCCTTCAGCCAGGCCGACGCTTCCACCACGCGACGATTCGGCGGTACGGGCCTCGGGCTCTCGATCTGCAAGCGTATCGTCGATCTGATGGACGGCCGCATCTGGGTGGAGAGCGAGTCGGGCCGGGGCAGCACGTTCGCGTTCCGGGTGCGCTTCCCGGTGGCGGCTGAGTCCGAGCTGGCGGCGGCGAAGGCGCGAGATACCTCCGGTCAGCCGGCGCGACTGCTCGGCCGGATCCTCGTGGCGGAGGATAACGAGTTCAACCAGCAGATCCTGGTCGAGTTGCTCCAAGGCGCGGGTGCCACCGTGGAGGTGGCGGGCAACGGGCGTGAGGCCCTTGAGATCCTGCGTTCCGCCGCCGTGCCGTTCGACCTGGTGCTGATGGACGTGCAGATGCCGGAGATGGACGGCTTCGAGGCCACGCGCCAAATCCGCGCCGACCCTGCCCTCGCGGGTGTGCCGGTCGTGGCGATGACCGCCAACGCCGGCGAGGATGACCGCCGGCGCTGTCTTGAGGCCGGCATGGACGGCTTCGAGAGCAAGCCGATCAACCCGGCGCGGATCTGCACCAACCTCGCGCGCTGGCTCGCGACAGTGCGCGCGCGGGCGGGGTCCTCGGCGCCTTTCAGCGGCTAAGCCCGTTCCGTCGGCTTAGCGCAGGGCGGCGGCGATGCGGGTGAGGGCGGTCTCGACGTTCTCGCGGGAGTTGAACGCGCTGATGCGCACGTGGCCCTCGCCGCACTTGCCGAAGCCGGCGCCGGGGGTGCAGACCACCTGGGCGCGGTTGAGCAGCAGGTCGAAGAATTCCCACGAGTCGCGCCCGGTGTTGATCCAGAGGTAAGGGGCGTTATCGCCGCCGATGCACTTGAAGCCGAGGCGGTTCATCGCCTCGCGGATGAGGCGTGCGTTCGCGAGGTAGAAGTCGATCAGGTCGCTGGTCTGCTTGCGGCCGGCCTCGGTGTACACCGCGGCGGCCGCCTTCTGGATCGGGTAGGCGACGCCGTTGAACTTCGTCGTGTGGCGGCGGTTCCAGAGCGCGTGGAGGGCGTGCGCGTTGCCCGCGGCGTCGTAGGCCATGAGCGTCTTCGGCACGACGGTGTAGGCGCAGCGGGTGCCGGTGAAGCCGGCGGTCTTGGAGAAGCTGCGGAACTCGATCGCCACCTCGCGCGCGCCCTCGATCTCGTAGATCGAGTGAGGGATGGCCGGGTCGCGGATGTAGGCCTCGTAAGCGCTGTCGAAGAGGATCACCGCGCGGTTGCGCCGGGCGTACTCCACCCACGCCGTCAGCTGGGCCTTGGTCGCAACGGCGCCCGTCGGGTTATTGGGGAAGCAGAGGTAAATGAGATCGGTGGCCACCGCGGGGACCGCCGGCACGTAGCCGTTGGCCGGCGTGCTCTCGAGGTAGGTGACGCCTTGGTAGCGACCGTCGACGTTGGCGCCCGTGCGGCCCGCCATCACGTTGGTGTCGACGTACACCGGGTAAACCGGGTCGGGAATCGCGAGGCGCACGTCCTGCGCGAAGATCTCCTGGATGTTGCCGCAGTCGCACTTCGAGCCGTCGGAGATGAAGATCTCATCGGCGTCGATTTTGCAGCCGCGGGCCGCATAGTCGTGCTGGGCGACCGCTTCCCGCAGGAAGGCGTAGCCCTGCTCGGGGCCGTAGCCCTTGAAGGTGGCGCGAGCCGCCATCTCGTCGGTCGCGGCGTGCAGCGCGTCGACGCACACGCGGGGGAGCGGCTCGGTGACGTCCCCGATCCCGAGACGGATGACGGGCTTGCCGGGGTTGGCCGCGGTGTAGGCCGAGACCCGCTTGGCGATATCGCTGAACAGGTAGGAGGCCTTGAGCTTGGTGTAGTTCTCGTTGATGCGGATCATGGCGTTGGGCGCGGGTGAAACGCTGAGCAAACGTCCCGCGGGAGCGTTGATCAAGTCCGCTGTCGCGGCCGGCCGCCGCGGCGATCCTCAGAAGATCGAGAGGGCGCGGGCGCTCTCGAGCACCACCCACGCGCCGCCGCCGGCGAGCGCCAGCTTGAGCACGTTGCGGAATAACCGACGCGAGCGGAGCACGGCGTCGAGCAGGTCGGTGTCGACGCGCCGGCGGTTGTTCTGCGCCATGAAGCTCGCGAATTGAGCGCTGCGGAAACGGCCCTGCGGGCCCGGTCCCCCGCGCCGGCGGGAGGAACCGCCGGAGAGCAGGTGGAGCAGCGCGCGAAGCATGGGCGAACAGACGAAGTTTGAAGTGGTTTTTTCAAGCGGAAAGCGGCTACGTTCGCGTTTCTCTCACGTCGTTCAGCCTTCTTCGCCGTCATGCACCACTTCCACTACTCGGGCTCCGCTCTCCACTGCGAGTCGGTCGACCTCGCGGCCGTCGCCGGCCTCTACGGAACGCCGACCTACGTCTACAGCGCCGCGACGATGGAGGATAATTTCCGTCGCCTGCAGCGCGGGCTCACGGGACTGGACGCCCGCCTCTGTTACGCGATGAAGGCCAACTCGAGCCTCGCGGTGCTGCGCCACTTCTCGAACCTTGGCGCCGGTTTCGACCTGGTGAGCGGCGGCGAGGTCCGTCGCGTCCTCGCCGCGGGCGGGAACGTCCGCGCGAGCGTCTTCGCGGGCGTGGGCAAGACCGAGGCCGAGATCGAGCTGGCGCTGCGCAACGGGATCTTCTCGTTCCATGTTGAGAGCGAGCCCGAGCTGGCGCGCATCAACCACGTGGCGGGCAAGCTCGGCGTGAAGGCCCCCGTGGCGATCCGGGTCAACCCCGACGTCGACGCCCACACGCACGCGAAGATCACGACCGGCAAGAGCGACAACAAGTTCGGCATCCCGCTGCGGCACGCCGCCGCCGCCTATGAGGCCGCCGCTCGCCTGCCGCACCTCGAGATCAAGGGTGTGCAGATGCACATCGGCTCGCAGCTCACCTCCGTCGCGCCGTTCGTCGAGGCCGTCACCAAGGTGGGGCCGTTCGCGGCTGAGCTGAAAGCCAAGTACGGGATCACGTATTTTTCCATTGGTGGCGGCATGGGCATCATCTACCGCGACGCACTCGCCAGTGGCGCCTCGTCGTGGTGGGAATCACAGCCCGCCGACCAGCGGCCGCTTACCCCCGAGAGCTACGGCGCCGCCCTCGTCCCCCTGCTGAAGCCGCTCGGCCTCACCATCCTCCTGGAGCACGGCCGCTTCATGGTCGGCAACGCCGGCGTGCTTCTGTCGCGCGTCGAGCACCTCAAGCGCGGCGCCGGGAAGAACTTCCTCATTGTTGACGCCGCCATGAACGATCTCGTGCGTCCGGCGATGTACGACAGCTTCCACGAGATCGTGCCGCTGCACCGCGATTCGTCGCGGCCCGCGCTGGTCGCCGACGTCGTCGGCCCCGTCTGCGAGAGCGGTGATTGCTTCGCCAAGGACCGTTCGTTGCAGGAAGTGCGCGAGGGCGAGCTCATCGGCTTCCTCAGTGCCGGCGCCTACGGCTACACCATGGCGAGCCGCTACAACACCCGCGGGATGGCCGCCGAGGTGCTGGTGAAAGGTAGCGCTTTCGAGCTGATCCACGCCCGCGAGACCTTTGAGCAGATGATCGCCGGCGAGAAGATACCGGCCTTCCTCTCGTAAGGGTCCGACCGCGCTGGATCTGGAAATCAGGAACGCGGGAAACCCGAAGCCGCGCTTTTTTGCGACTCTTGAGCCGTCTCGTGGCCAAGTGAAGGGATGGCCGCCAAGAGGCGCATAAGCCGCAGGACGAGAATGCGGCTGAAGGCTTTCGGAGTTTCACCACTGAGACACGGAGTAACGGAGAGGGGAAGGCGGGTATGAAAAGGAAGGCCGGCAAGATCGGGGAGTGCTCCCAATCACTCCAAGGGTGTCGGGTCTGACCACGGTCATCGCGCCGCGGGTGGCGCTCTCCCTCCGTGCCTCCGTGACTCCGTGGTGAACTTGCCCCCGTCTGCGCCTTCTTGCGGCCAAATGATGAGATGGCCGCGAGGAGACACTTAAGTCGCAGAAGGTATGAGGCTGAAGGCGTCCGCCATGCTCTGCTTTTTGGTGTATTCCGCGGCTTTCGTGGTTAAGCCGGCGGGATGAATTTTGTAGTCGCCGGCGCTGGCGCGTGGGGAACCGCGTTCTCGGTCCACCTCGCCCGTCTCGGTCATGCCGTGACGCTGGTGCCGCGTCGCGCTGAGCATGCCGCCCAGCTCTCTGCCGCGCGGGTGAACGCCGACTACCTGCCGGACATTCCGCTTCCGCCGGCTTAACCACGAAAGCCGCGGAATACACCAAAAAGCAGAGCATGGCGGACGCCT
>JBEGJD010000098.1:0-4151 GCA_041184765.1 Verrucomicrobiota bacterium
CTTTGCGGAGGGCGGACGTTTGGTGCATGCGATGGGATGGGCGCTCATTTTGCCGCAATTGCTCGCTTCGCTCGGCGGCGTTTTCGCGCGGGCCGGAGTGGGCGAGGTGGTGGCCAACGCCGTGGGGGCCGCCCTGCCGCTGCATCTGCCGCTGGCGGCGGTCGTGGCCTACTGCGCGGCGATGGCGCTCTTCACGATCGTAATGGGGAACGCGTTCGCCGCGTTTCCCGTCGTGACGCTGGGGATCGGCGTGCCGTTCATCGTGCGTGAGCATGGCGGCAATCCCGCAATCATGGGCGCGCTCGGGATGCTTTCCGGATACTGCGGCACGTTGGTCACGCCGATGGCCGCCAACTTCAATCTCGTGCCGGCGATCCTGCTGGGCCTGCCGGACCGGCACTCGGTCATCCGGGCGCAGGCGCCGATGGCCGCCGCCATCTGGATCTTCAACGTGGTGCTCATGGCCCTCTGCGTCTATCGCTTCTGACCATGCCCAGCCCGGCGCGACCGAAAGTTGTTCTGCTCACCGGCTTCGAGCCTTTTGGCGGCGCGAGCCGCAACCCGTCGGGGGAGGTCGCGCTCGCTTGGCACGGACGTGAAGTGGCAGGCACTCGGGTCGTGGGTGCCGTGCTGCCGTGCGTCTTCGGCGCAGCCCGTCGTGAGCTCGAACGCCTGCTCAGGCGGCACCGTCCGTCGGCTGTGCTCTGCCTCGGCGTCGCCGCGGGGCGTGACGCGATCACGCCGGAGCGCGTCGCGATCAACGTCGACGACGCCCGTATTCCGGACAACGCCGGCCGGCAACCGGTCGACCGCCCGGTCGCGCGCGGTGGTCCGGTGGCTTATTGGTCGACCTTGCCGATCAAGGCGATGGTCGCTGATCTTCAGTCACGCGGCATTCCCGCCTCGGTGTCCCAGACGGCCGGCACCTTTCTCTGCAACCATGTCTTCTTCGGCTTGATGCACGCCGTGCGCCTTCGCGCTGGGATGCGCGCCGGCTTCGTGCACCTACCCGCGATGAGCGAGGCGGCGGCCTCCCGGGAGCCGTCGTTGCCGCTCGCGGTTCTCACGGAAGCGACTGGCGTGATGATATCCACCATCCTGCGGGCCCGGCGTGACCGGCGTATCGCCGGCGGCGCGACTCATTGAGCCCGGTGGTCGCCGATCAAGACACGCATTCGATCGCCACGACGCAAACGTCATCCTCGAAGGTCTTTTTTCCGGAGAAGGCCTGAACGGCGCCGACGAGCCGCTCGTTGAGCTCGGACGCGGCGAGCCCCGCGGTGGCGGCGAGGACCGCGCGAATCCGTGTCTCGCCGAAGATTTGTCCCCCGGTGTCCGTGGCTTCCAGGATGCCATCGGTGTAGGCCAGCAGCAGCGCGCCGGGCTGGAAATCCGCCTCGAGCCGGGAATAGCCGAAGTCGGCGAGCAAGCCCGCGGCGGGTTCGGGGTCTTCGGGTGAGAGTCTTTCAATCCTGCCCTCGGCGTGCCGGATGAGCGGGGCCGGATGCCCGGCGCAGGTATAGGTGAGGCGGCGGGAAGCGAGGTCGAGCAACCCGAAAAAAACCGTCGCGAACACCGGCTGCCCCGTCTGCTCCACGATCGGCATGAGGCTGCGATTGATCTCCGTCACGACCGCGACCGGATCGGCCGTGCGGGTCCCTACTTCCTCGGCCACGCCGCGGATGAGCGCGGTAAGCAGGCCCGCGCGCACGCCGTGCCCCATCACGTCGCAGACGAGCACGCCGCAGCGTGTGTCGGAGATGCGCATGATGTCGAAAAAGTCACCGCCCAGCGTGGAAGCCGGCACGTAACGGTGGGCGAAACGGAGGCGGTTTTTTCCTGCGCCGCCCGGGAACGCGGGATAGGGACGCGTCAGGAAAGCTTCCTGGACCTGCCGCGCCATCCGGAGATCGGTCTCCATTTCCTGGCTGCGGCGCTTCACTTCCTCCTCGGCAACCTTCCGCCGTGTGATGTCGTGGCTGATACCCACGAGCCCGACGATCTCCCCGTAGGTGTCGTGCAGCGGAACCTTGGTGACGAGCGACCAGTGGACATCCCCGTCGGCGCCAAAATCGGACTTCTCCACATTGATCAGGGATTCTCCGCCGAAGGCACGGTGGTCGTCGGCCAGCGCCTGTTCCCCGCGGGGCCCGGGAAAAAAATCCGCGGTGGTGCGGCCGACCGCCGCCTCCTGTGAAGGCGCGCCGAGCAGGTCGAGGTGCGCACGATTGTTGAGGACGTAGCGGGAGTTGACGTCCTTGACGTAGAGCCGGCTCGGCAGGTGATCGAGGATCGTACGCAGCAAGATGCGCTCGTCGTTGAGGCGCCGCTCAGCCTCGTGGGCCTCGGTGATGTCGCGCGTCACACCGAAAGTGCCGATGATCTTACCGCTCGAATCGCGCCAAGGCATTTTGGTGGTCGAGGCCCAGCCGCGCCGTCCGTCGAGCAGGGTCGTGCGCTCGACCTTGGCGATCATGGGCTCGCCGGTGCGGATGATCCGCTGCTCGTCGGCGAAGGCGTGCTCCGCGTGTTCCTTGGAGAAAAAATCGAAATCGGTGCGTCCCACGCAGGCCTCGGGCGAGGGTGCTCCGAGCGAACGCGCATGGGCGGCGTTGCTGCGCACGATCCGGCTTTTCAAGTCCTTGAAGTAGATCCGGTCGGCGCTGGTGTCCATGAGCGTGCGGAGCAGCGAGGAGTCGATCGACTCCGAGACGGGAACGACGGTGCGCTGATGGGAAGTCTCGCTCATGCTACGTGAAACATTGCGCCGGGTTCCGGCCGGCGCAACCGCCGAGGATGCGTCGGAACGAAAGCCGAAGGTGCTTCCGAACGGCTCCACAAGGGGGACAACCGCGGACGAACACGGATAAGGGAGTGCTGATGTAGCCGAGGCTGTTTGCCTCGGATCATAACGTGCGCCCGCCGGCCGACTTGTCCTCCGTAGGTTCAGCGAAGGAGGAAGGCTGTTCCGCGCCGGGAGTGATGAGGGAAAGCGAGAGGGAGTGAGGGAGAAATGGCGGAATGAGCACCGGACCTATCCGAGGGAGCCCGCCTTCACCGAGCCTGCGGCGGGTCAACACCCTCGGCTACATCGCATGCGCTTCGTGACGAACGTAGGTCCGGCATTTCCGGACAAATGGCATCCGGTGTAGCCGCGGCTGCTCGCCGCGGACCATGCGGAGCTCATGACGGCCGACGGTTTTTTAGGAGAGCTCCGCGTTTTTGACCGCAGATGCCCCGAATGGCTCGGATGAGAAAGAGGACCGAATGGCTTTCCAGACCCTCCGTTATCCGTGAGACAAACGCGGACGGCCGGTGGGCGGACTTGCGGGCGGGAGTTGACGTCGGCGGTCCGAGGCCCGAGCTAGGGCGCTCGCCATGGGGAAAGTTCGTATCCTGCCCGACCGGGTCGCCAATCAGATCGCCGCCGGCGAGGTGATCGAACGTCCGGCGGCGGTGGTGAAGGAGTTGGTGGAAAACGCGCTTGATGCCGGCGCGACGCGCATCGAGGTGGAGTTCCGGCATGGCGGCCGGTCGCTGATGCGGGTGGAGGACAACGGTTGCGGCATGGGACGCGACGACGCGCTGCTTGCGCTGGAGCGGCATGCCACCAGCAAAATTGCCGAGGCGGCCGACCTCGACCGACTGGGAAGCTACGGGTTTCGCGGCGAGGCTCTGCCCTCGATCGCGAGCGTGTCGCGCTTCCAGCTGCAGACCCGCGAGGAAGGAAGCGACGCCGGAACGGAGGTGCTCGTGAACGGCGGGCGGCTCGTGCACGTGCGCGATTGCGGGCGGCCGGTGGGCACGCGCATCGAGGTCTCGCATCTTTTCAACTCGGTCCCGGCGCGAAGGAAGTTCCTGAAGTCCGACCAGACCGAGGCGGCGCACATCATTCATGGGGTGCGTTTGTACGCGCTGGCCTGTCCCCGCACGGCATTCACTTTGATCGAGGACGGCAGGGTGGTCTTCCGTTCGCCGGAATGCCGCACCCTGGACGAACGCATCGGGGAAATCTTCGGCCGGCAGACGGCGGAATCACTGGTGGCGGTCGAGTCGGAGGAGCCCGGCCTGCGCCTGAGCGGCCTCATCGGCCGGCCCGGTGTGGGGCGGGGGTCGCGGCACGAGATGATCATGTTCGTCAACGCGCGGCC
>JBEGJD010000099.1:0-7007 GCA_041184765.1 Verrucomicrobiota bacterium
CCTTCCTCACCGCCCTGCCCGGCTTCGCGCAATCCGCGACCGGCACCGTGCAGGGACGCGTCTTCAACCCGATCTCCCGCGAGTACGTCGGCAACGCCGAGGTTCGGCTCGGCGCCACGGATCGCGTGGTGTTCACTGAAAGCGACGGCACGTTCGCATTTCCCGGCGTCGCCGCCGGCTCCGCCTCCATCACCATAACCTTCTCCGGCTACACGCCGGCCACGGAGTCTTTCACCGTCGTTGCCGGGCAAACCGCCGTGCGCGAGATCAACCTCACCAGCGCCGCCGCCGGCACTCCGGCGACCAAGGACGGCAAAGTGCAGTTACAGGCGTTCACCGTTTCCTCGGAACGCGAGGGCAACGCCAAGGCCGTGCAGGCGCAGAGGCGCAACATGGACATCACCACCTCGGTCTCCTCCGACGTGTTCGGGGACATCACCGACGGCAACATGGGCGAGTTCCTGAAATATCTGCCCGGCGTCGACATCGACTACGTGGAGTCCGAGGCCCGCGGACCACGGTTGGGCGGCATGGACGGCCAGTACGTCGGCGTGACGATCGACGGCATGCGCACCGCGAGCGCCGACTCCAACCGCGGCGGCGGCGACGCCTCCCGCGCCACCAGTTTCGAGAGCATCCTCATCACGGGCATCGAATCGATCGAGATCAGCCGCACGACCAGCGCGGAATCCGACGCCGACTCGCCCTCCGGCACCATCAACATGAAGACGCGGCGCGCGTTCGACCGCCGCGGCCGCGTGCTGGGCTACAACTTCAGCGTGAACCTCAACGCCGAGGAATTCACGCTGCGCAAGACCCTCGGGCCCGCGGAGCGCGAGCGCTACAAGTGGCGCCCCAACGCCCAGCTGGAGTACTCCGACACCTTCCTCGACCGCCGCCTCGGTGTGATCCTCACGACGAGCCGCGCCAACTCCTACACCGAGCAGTACTCCTTCACGCAGGACTACAACCGCACGCCGACCGCCGCCGATCCGCGCCCGCTGGTCATCCGCCAGCTCGATTTCAAGGACGGGCCGAAAATGATCCTCAAGGACGCGTTCTCACTCGCCGCCGATTACAAGGCCACGCCGCGCCTCGTCCTCTCGCTCAGCGCGATCTACACCTACGTCGAGGGCGAGTTCTGGAACCGCAACTTCACCTTCGTCGCGGCCAACTCCAACACCAACGTCAACAACGGCCGCGGCACGGTCGGCGGCGACGGCCTCCTCTCCCTCTCCACGCGCCGCACCACGTCCAACACCATCCCCGCGATCAACAACGGCGGCGGCACCGCCGCGGCGGAGAACTACACCCGAACCGTGTCCCCCAAGTTCGAGTACAAGCTGGACACCCTGACAATCGACGGCGGTTTCAACTACTCCCGCGCGATCAACAGCTACGTCTCGCTCGAGCGCGGCATTTCGCAGTCGGAGACACTCTCGATCCCGGTCGACTGGACGGCGACACGGCCGAGCGCCGACTCCCACGAGTGGAGCATCCGGCAGACCTCGGGCCCGGATCCGTTTGACCTGAAGAACTGGACCGGCGGCACGCGCGTGCAGAGCGCCGACAGCCGCTGGATCACGGAAATCTACCTCGCCTCGGCCAACGCGAAATGGACCTTCCCGCTGCTCGGCCGCCTCCCGGCCGTGCTGAAGTTCGGCGGCAAGTGGACCGAGGAAAACCGCAAGAACAACAACTACGCGCCGTGGGAGCTCTGGCGCTACATCGGACCCGGTGGCGACACCTTCACCGGCATCGCGGCCGCCACGGGCATCCCCAACGTCACCACCAACGGCAGCTGGGCCAACCTCGGCTACCTCGCGATCCATCCGTTCGAGACCGGCACGACGAACGCCCTCACATTCACGGGAATCAACGGCGTGACCGGCAACCTGCCGCGGGCCAACCGCAAGAGGATCGGCGAACTGTTCCAATCGCAACCGCAGGACTTCATCCGTGTCGCGACAGTGGACAACTACTACACGGCCTTCATCGGAAACCGCCGCAACTTCCGCCAGACCGTCACCGCCGGCTACACCCAACTCGACGTGAATCCGGTCTCACGCCTGACGTTGCGCGGCGGCGTGCGCCTCGAACGCACGCAGAACCGCTTTCTTGAGTACGATCCGCGGCTGCGTCGCGAAATCATCGCCGCGGGTTTTCCGGTCAGCGCCGCCGGCCGCGCCACCACCATCCCCGGCATCGAATACCAGTTCTTCAGCCAGCCGCGCGTCGCCCGCACCAGCGAATACCTCAACGCCTTCCCCTCGGTGCTGATGAAATACCGGTTCACCCCGAACCTCGAGTTCCAGGCCGGCTTCAACCAGGCGATCTCCCGGCCGCCCGTCGACTCGCTTACGGGCGTGTACAACGTCGTCGAGGATGCCCAGCGCGTCGACGCCCCGAACGCCGAGCTTCAGCCGGAGTATTCCAAGAACTACCAGGCGCGCCTCGCGTATTACTTCGGCAACCGCGCCCCCGGCCAACTCACGCTGCAGGTTTCCCAAAACGACATCCGCAACCTGCGCGAGACCTTCGACTTCACTGCCTCGGAGTTCGGCGAGGAGGATCCCGACCTGCAGACCTACGTGTTCCGCACGACCCGGAACAGCGCCGAAACGCGCCGGTTCCGCAATCTTGAGCTCTCCTACCAGCAGACCCTCGGTTTCCTCCCGGACCTTCTGCGCGGCACCAGCGTGAACCTCTCCTACTCCCGAACCACCGCCAGCCAACGCCGCAACGGCCTCGCACCGCACCGTGTTTCGGGCCGCCTCGGTTACGCCTACCGGCGATTCAACGGCTCGATCGGCGGCGTCTTCACCGACGAGCGGCCCGACGGCGTCTACGGTCGCTTCCGCGAAGCCATCCTGCAATTCGACACCTCGCTCAACTGGCGGCTCACTCCGAAAATCTCGCTCTACGTCCAAGGCCGGAACATCACGCAACAGCCCCTCCGCTGGTTCGACACGCCGCCCAACGTCGCCGAGCGACGCCAGCGCGTCCTGCGCGTGTACCAGGAATACGGCGCCAACTGGAACTTCGGCGTCAAAGGAACGTTTTAACGGCCGAGGAAATCGCCGCCCGACGGCGGCGCGGGGCCGGCGCCTGCTCGCTTGGAAACTTGCGGTCCGGCCGCACCCGCGAAGGCGCTGTTGACACCGCTCCGCAGCCTCCGTTTTCCCTCCGCTCCCCGTTTCTCGCCCCTGAAACCCACCCCAAATTTGCTCTTGCGGCCCCACGACCCGCGTTTGCATCTTCGCTCCTTGCGTCAGTGGAAACCCGCCGGTTGCGGGTGGCCACCATGACTGGTCCCGCTCCGGCGGGATTGGAACGGTGACGCCGGCCAAACCCGATTTCCAGTCGGGCGGGGCGGGCGCCACGGAGCCCGCGAGGGTTCCCTACAGTCGTGATCCTCAACCACATAAACATGTCAACCAGCGTAGTTAAGCCAGAGATCATCTCACAGTATAAGACCCACGATAAGGACACCGGCTCGTCCGAGGTTCAGGTCGCCCTGCTCACCGCCCGGATCAATCACTTGACCGAGCATCTGCGGACGCACCGGAAGGACTTCCACTCGCGCCGCGGGCTTCTCCAGATGGCATCCCGCCGTCGTAAGCTTCTCGATTACCTGAAGCGGCACGATCTGCCCAAGTACAACGAGTTGCTGCAGAAGCTTAACCTCCGCAAATAACGCTTTTCTCTAACGGGCGATCCGATCCGCGGATCGCCCGTTGTCTTTCCGACACTCGAAACCGGACCGGGACATTTCCGCCTGCCGCCCGCGGACCAAGGGCGCCAAACGGAAATCTCTCGCGTCCGTGCGAGCTGAGTCAGGCGGGATAGCGAAAACATCCCCCAACGCGTGCGGCCCCGATGGCCGCCGCCGCCTCCGTACACCGGAGGCACCCCGGACCGCATCCGCCCGCGTGGCGCAGACCGGTCCGTCTCATCCGAGCCACGCGAACCGTAAGAAAAAACATGCAACAGAAACATAACGTCACCGTGCCCGGTCTCGGGATCACGTTCTCCACCGGCACCTATGCCGGCCTCGCCAACGGCGCGGTCAATGTCTGCGTCGGCGAAACCAACGTCTTCGTCACCGCCTGCATCGCGCAGTCCACCAAGCCCGGCCAGGATTTCTTCCCCCTGACCGTCGACTACCGCGAGAAGTACGCCGCGGCCGGCCGCTTCCCCGGCGGCTTCTTCAAGCGCGAGGGTCGGCCTTCCGAGAAGGAAATCCTCACGTCCCGCCTGTGCGACCGTCCCTGCCGCCCTCTCTTCCCCGAGGGTCTGCTCAACGAGGTCCAGATCATCGGCCAGCTGATGTCGGCCGACCAGATCAACGACTCCGACATCTCGATGGTGAACGGCGCCAGCGCCGCGCTCGCCATCTCCGACATCCCGTGGGGCGGCCCGATCGGCTGCGTGCGCGTGGCTCTGATCGACGGCCAGTTCCTCGCCAACCCCACGATCGAGCAGATGTACTCCTCGTCGCTCGACCTGATCTACGTCGGCACGAAGAAGGACATGCTCATGATCGAGGGCAGCGCCGACCAGTTGCCGGAAGAGGAGTTCATCAAGGCCCTCGAGTTCGGCCACCAGGCCATCCAGCCGGTCATCGCCGCCATCGAGGAGCTGCAGAAGCTCGCCGGTAAGCCGAAGAGCACCTTCCCGCTCGTCGGCGCCACGCCCGCGGCCCGCGCCATCATCGAGCGCGTCGTCCCCACCGAGCGCATCGTCGCCGCCATCTTCGGCAAGGAGAAGGCCGCCCGTTCCGCGGGTGTTAAGGCCCTCAAGGAGGAGGCCAAGGCCGCCCTCATCGCCGAGCTCGGCGCCGACAAGTTCACCGACGTCGATCTCAACGTCGTGTTCGAGGACCTGCAGTACAAGGCCTACCGCAAGAACGTCCTCGAGAAGGGCGTCCGCGCCGACGGCCGCGGCCAACGCGACCTGCGCCCGCTGAACGCCTCGGTCGGCGTGCTGCCCCGCGTGCACGGTTCCGCCACGTTCCAGCGCGGCGACACCCAGAACATCGCCCTCACCACCCTCGGGCCGACCAAGGACGCCCAGGAACTCGACGGCCTCACTGGCGGCGCGAAGTCCAAGTCGTTCATCCTCCACTACAACTTCCCGCCGTTCTCGGTCGGTGAGACGGGCCGCTTCGGCGCCCCGGGTCGCCGCGAGGTCGGCCACGGCGCCCTCGCCGAGCGTTCGCTCGTCCCGGTGTTGCCCCCGGAGGACGCGTTCCCCTACTCCATCCGCGTCGTCAGCGAGATCATGTCGTCCAACGGCTCGACCTCGATGGCCTCGATCTGCGGCGGCTGTCTCTCGTTGATGGACGCCGGCGTGCCGATCACCGCCCCCGTGGCGGGCATCTCCTGCGGCCTCATGACGCAGAGCGACGCCAACGGCGGCATCGAGAAGTGGGTCACGATCACCGACATCCTCGGTGAGGAAGACCACTTCGGTGACATGGACTTCAAGCTCGCCGGCACGACCAAGGGTATCACGGGCTTCCAGCTCGACCTGAAGATCAACGGCCTGCCCTTCGAGATCGCCAAGACGGCCATCATGCAGGCCCGCGACGCCCGCATCGAGATCCTCAAGGTCATGCTCGCCTCGCTGCCCGCGCCGCGCGCCGACCTCAGCAAGTACGCGCCCCGCATCCAGACGATCCAGATCGATCCCGAGAAGATCGGCCTGCTCATCGGGCCCGGCGGCAAGACCATCCGCCGCATCACCGAGACGACCGGCGCGCAGATCGACATCGCCGAGGACGACTCGGGCAAGGTGTTCATCTACTCCAACAACGGCGACGCGATGGCCCGCGCCATCGCCGAGATCGACGGCCTGTGCGGCGGCGGCTCCGGCGGCGGCGGCACCCCGATCGAGGTCGGCAAGCTCTACAACGGCCGCGTCACCGGCATCAAGGAGTTCGGCTGCTTCGTCGAGTGCACCCCCGGCAAGGAGGGCCTCTGCCACATCAGCGAGCTCGCCGACTTCCGCGTGCGCCGCACCGAGGATGTCGTGAAGATGGGCGAGATGATCTGGGTGAAGTGCGTCGGCATCGACGAGCGCTCCGGCAAGGTGCGCCTGTCGCGCAAGGCCGCCATGAAGGAGATGGAAGCGCAGAAGGCGGCCCAACCGGCCGACGCCGCGCCCGCCGCTCCGGCCGCGCCCGCCAGCTGACCCTGGCAACGTTCTCAGTCTCAAAGCCGCGTCCCGCCCGGGCCGCGGCTTTTTCATACCCGGTGAAGCCCCGCTCCGCGCTTGTCTCCTCGGGTGCCAGCCGGCCGTCTCTCCTCCCGCCTCCCCATGCACCGCGCCGCCCTGCTCGAACTCCTTCGTTCCTACCGGCCGATCGACGCCGTGGACGCCATCTGCCTCCAACGCTTCCTGGCGTTTGTGGAACGCGAGCCCCGCTGCTTCGAACGCGCCCTCGCGCCGGGCCACGTGACGGGCTCGGCGTGGATCATGAGCCGCGACGGATCCCGCGTGCTACTCACGCACCACCGCAAACTGAACATCTGGGTGCAGCCGGGAGGCCACGCCGATGGCGATCCCGACGTCGCGGCGGTTGCGGCCCGCGAGGCCCTCGAGGAGACCGGCCTGCCCGCGCTTGCCCTCCGCGGCGAAGGGATCTTCGACCTCGACATCCACCCTATTCCCGCACGCGGAGAAACAGCCGCGCACGAGCACTTTGATGCGCGCTTCGCCTTTCAGGCGACGACGACAGAGAACTTCGAAGTGAGCGCCGAGTCTCACGCCCTGGCGTGGGCTCCCCTCGACGGGCTGGAAAGATTCACCCGCGAACCCTCCCTGCTGCGTATGCGCGAAAAATGGCACCGGCTGTGCCGGCTTTGAAAGCACCCGGAACCATGAAACTCATTCCGTCTCCGGCGCTGGCTGAAGGCCTGTTCTGACCGAAACCGGTTGGCCTGAAGAGTAACTATCTACCCCACAGACGCCGGCGGAGCGCGGCCCGAGGAAAGCTCAGGACC
>JBEGJD010000100.1:0-8154 GCA_041184765.1 Verrucomicrobiota bacterium
CCGGGGTATTGAGGGTGAGGGCGGCGGAGGTGGGGCTAACGCTGGGGAACCTGACGGCGGTGTACACGGGGCAGGGCTTGGCGCCGACGGTGGTGACGAGCGTGCCCGGGGTGGAGGTGAGATACACGTTCAACGGCGAGGGTGCGAGGCCGGTGAACGCCGGGACGTACACGGTGGTGGCGACGCCCGCGGACGGGAACTACACGGGCAGCGCGACGGGTACCTTCACCATCGAGCGCGCCCCGCAGTACATCGTTTTCGCGCCCCTGCCCGAGACGCCGCTGGCCTCCATCCGGACGGATGTCGTGCTGCAGGCCTCCGCCTCGTCTAACCTCCCGGTTACCCTGAGCCTCGCCAGCGGTAGCTTGGGCTCGCTCTCGGCCGAAGGGAAACTTACCGGCATTCCCTCCGCGGGAACCGTGACCGTCCGGGCGGTCCAAGCCGGTAACGCAAATTATCTGGCCGCCCCCGAGGCCGGTCTGGTGCTGGATGTCGCGAAGAAGAACCAGTACGTCGAGTTTTCTCCCATCCCGGACCTTCCCGTGACTTCGGGCGCAGTCGAGTTGAAGGCGGTTTCGTCCTCGGGACTGGAGACGACTTTCTCGGTGGTCAGTGGGCCGGCGACCCTCAACGGGAAAATGATCACGCCGACCGGCGCTGGAACAGTGGTGGTCAAGGCCGTGCAACCGGGTGATTCCGCCTACAATCCCGCTCAGGAGCGCCTGCAGTCATTCCGCATCCTGCTTCTTTCCCAGAGCCTGAGTTTCCCGGCGCTGGGCACCGCAATCTACGGCGATGCGCCTGTCACTCTCCGGGCGTCGACCGACTCTGGTTTGCCGGTGTCTTACGCCGTGCTTTCGGGTCCCGGAGTCGTTACTGGCGGCACGCTCGCGATCACGGCGGCGGGTGAAATCATCGTGCGCGCCACGCAGTCCGGCAATGGCACCTACGCCGCCGCGGCGCCGGTTGAGCAGGTCCTCATCGTGGCGCCCCTCCCGCTCCGGGTCGGCGTTAAGCCCGCGACGCGCCCGTTCGGCGCCGCGAATCCCGTGTTTGAACTGACCTTCGACGGGTTCCTCTCCGGCGACGGCGTCGCCGGGCTCGAGTCGTTGCCTGCGGTCAACACGGTGGCGGGGGAAACATCGCCAGCCGGCGTCTACGACCTGAACCTCTCGGGCGGCCGTTCGTCGAAATACCGCTTCGTCTTCACGCCGGGGCAGCTCACCGTCGTCAAGGCCCTGCAGACACTCGTCTTTGACAGCCTGCCCAACCAGGCCTTGGGCAACGCCCCGTTCACGCTCGGTGCGGTCGCGAGTTCGGGTCTGCCCGTTAGCTATCAGCTGGTCAGCGGGCCGGCGTCCGTCGCCGGAAACCAGGTCTCCTTGATCGCGGCGGGACGCGTCGTGATCCGCGCTTCGCAGCCGGGCAATGGCAATTTCGAGGCGGCGGCGCCGATCGAGCAGGCTTTCAACGTTGCGGAGCGCATCGAGGTGATCGCGTTGAACTCGACCGCCAAGGATGGCTACTACCGTGCGGGACAGACGGTGGAGATCTCCGTCTCCTTCTCGGGAATCGTGAACGTCACGGGTACACCGGCGCTTCAACTCAATTCCGCGGCGCAGCGTTCCGCCACATACCTCTCCGGCTCCGGCACCAGTGTCCTTACATTCGCGTATCAGGTCCAGGCGGGTGATTTGTCCGCGGACTTGGACGCCGCGGGTCCGGGTGCCCTGATCGGGGCCATCGCCAGCGTCACCGGCGCCGTCGCGCCCTCGTTGGTGGTGCCGGTCGGTACCGCCGCAGGAGCGCTCGCGCGCAGTCGCGACATCATCGTCGACACCGTGCCGCCGCCGCCGCCGTCGTTCAACATGCCCTTGTTCGTGGGAACCCGGCGGCCGGTCCTCAGCGGGCAGGCCGAGTCGAGGTCCGTCGTGCAGGTCTTCAAGGACGGCGGCGTCGTGGCGACCGTGACGGCGGACGCGGGGGGTGTTTGGAGCGCCACCGCCGCGACCGATTTATCCGAGGGCAGGAATGAGATTTCCGCGCGCGCCACGGATGTCGCCGGCAACACCGGCGCGCTTTCCGCGGTCGCTGTGCTCGAGGTCGACCTCTCCGTGCCGGCCGCCCCGGTGATTGTCACTTCGGGCGCGACCAACGTCTTGCGTCCTGTCATTCGCGGCACCGCGCCCGCCGGCTCCACGGTCACCGTCCTTCGCTCGGGATTGGCTGTAGGCTCGGGCGTCACCGCGCCGGATGGTTCCTGGTCGGTTGATCCCGCGGCCGACCTGCCGGTCGGGGTCAACCGCCTGACGGCTGTTGCCAGGAACCGCGCCGGCACCGCGAGCGCGGCCTCCGCCGAGGCGGCTCTGGAGATCGATTTGACCCCGCCCGCCGCTCCGGCCTTCACGCTTTCGCGTCAGGTGATCGGGGCCAGGGTTCCCATCACCGGCACCGCGGAGCCCCTCTCCACGATCGCGTTATTTGACGGCAAGACCGAGATCGGTTCCGCACGCACGGGTGCGAACGGACAATGGTCGATCACCCCCGCGGTGGCGCTGCCGGCCGGTCAGCGCGTGCTTTCGGCTGTGGCGCGTGATGCCGCCGGCAACACGGGGTCCGCCTCCCAGCCGGTGACCGTCACCGTGGATCCATATCCGCCCGTGGCGCCGGTCATGAACGCCCCGCAGTATTCATCCTCCACCCGCCCGCTGATCTCCGGCCGCGCGGAGGCCGCCAGCACGTTGCGGCTTTATGATGGCAACAAGATGGTAGCGGAGGTGGTGGCGACGGCGGACGGGGCCTGGACCTTCACGCCGGCTGAGCCTTGGACGGAGGGCTCGCATCCGCTCACCGCGGTGGCGATCGACACTGCCGGCAACTCGAGCGGCTTCTCACCGCTCAGCCTGCTCATCGTTGATTCGGTGGTTCCGGCCGCGCCCGTCTTCACGGCCGCCTCTTTTGCGGTGACGAAACCCGCGATCCGGGGAACCGCCGAGCCGTCCGCCTTTATCCGCCTTTTACGAGGGGAACAGACCGTCGGCTCCGGTACCGCCAATAGCGCGGGTGAGTGGACGATCGTCCTCTCGGTCCCGCTGACCGAGGGCCAGAACCAGATCTCCGCGCTCGCCACCGATCTCGCCGGGAATGTGAGTGCGCCGTCCAACCCCGTCGCGATCACCTACAACCCGTTTGTTCCGGATGCGCCGGTTTTCGCCCGTGCGTCGATCCTGACCTCCTCCGCCACCCCGCTGATCGAGGGCACCGCTTCGCCCGGGCTGATGGTCGCGGTGAAGAAAGGGGACTCGGTGCTCGGCGAGGTTCAGGCGGACAACGCCGGGCGGTGGTCGTTCCGGCCCGGTCAGGCGCTTTCCGATGGTCTGCACGTTCTGACCGCTTTCGCGCGAAGTGGCACGACGAACAGTTCTGCCTCGGGAGTGCTTGAGCTACGGGTCGACCGTACCGCGCCGGTGGCCCCTTCCGTTCAATTCAGCACGCCGACCCGGCAAACCACGGTGATGTTCACCGGCGCGGCCGAAGCCCGCTCCTACTTGCGCATTTACCTGAACAACGATCTTCTCGGCGGCACGGCGGTACCCGCCAATGGTCAGTGGACCTTCGCCTCCGTCCGCTCTTTTGCGGAGGGAACTTATCAGGTTCAGGCCACGGCGGAGGACGAGGCCGGGAATGTCAGCACCCGTTCCGCGGAGGCCACGCTGGTGATCGACCGGACGCCGCCCGCAGCGCCCTCCGTATCTTCGGCCAGTTTGCAGAACACGTCACGTCCGTCGCTGGCCGGTCGGAGCGAAGCCTCCGCCGTGATCGAGGTTTATCGCGCTGCGTCGCTGATCGGAAGTGGCAGCTCGGGAACGGATGGCGGATGGGCGCTGACGGTTTCGGCACCCCTTGCCGATGGCGAGCACCAGCTGGAAATCCGGGCGGTCGACGCGGCCGGAAACCGGAGCGCGCCCCGAGCCACCGACATCCGGATCGATACGGCCGCGCCCGTGCGCCCCGTCCTCGACTCAGTTTCTCCCTACCAGAACAAGGCGCGGCCCGAGTTTTCCGGAACTGCCGAGTCAGGCGCGCGCGTGGTGTTGCAGGAAGGCGCGGTTGAAATCGGCCGGGCCACCGCGGGAGCCGACGGCACATGGCGCGTGACCGCCGGGGCCGATCTTGCCGACGGCCGGCACTCCGTTTCCGCGGTCGCGATCGACGAGGCCGGTAACCGGAGCCCCGTCACGGTGGTGGTGTCCTATGACATTGATACCGTTCCGCCGGCGGCTCCGGCCTTCTCGGCGACGCGCGAATTCCCTTCCTCCCGTCCAGTGATTTCCGGCACGGGCGAGGTTGGTATCACGGTGCAACTGCACCTCGGGTCGATCCTGCTGGGAACCTCCGTGGTGAACGAGGCGGGTCAGTGGGCGGTCACGCCGTCGACGCCTCTGCGGAGAGGCGCGAATGCGTTGACTGCCACCTCCCGCGATCCCGCGGGCAACACGAGTCTTACCGTCGCGGCGGCCTCCTTTATAATTACGCTGCCCGCACCCGCACCGCCGGCCATACTCTCCTCCGGTTCCACGAATGCGCGGCGCCCGGAGATCTTGGGAGCAGCGGAACCCGGGGGTACCGTGCGGATCTTCGATGGTGGCGTTCTTTTGGGCAGCGCGCCGGTATCCGGCGCCGGCACGTGGTCGTTCGTTCCCGCGGCTGACCTTCCCGCAGGCACGCGTGTGCTGAGCGCCACCGTGACGGATTCGGGAGGCGTGGTGAGCGCGGTCTCGGCGGAGGCTCGCCTTGAGATCGACGTGACGGCTCCCGCGGCCCCGACAATCGACGCGCTGGCAGCGACTCGGATTCCGAGCGTCACCATTACCGGCAATGCCGAAGCCGGGACCGAGGTGTCGGTGTTCGATAGAGGCTTGCTGCTCGGGCGGGTCACCGCCACCGCCGGCGGCCGCTGGACATTTGTTCCCTCTACCGAATTCTCCGAAGGGAGCCACCTCCTCACCGCGGTCGCCAAGGATCCAGCGGGCAACACCGGTTCGTCTTCCGCGGTGGTCACCTTGGTGGTGGATCGGACACCGCCCACGGCACCTTCGGTCAATGCTTTTGTATCCCCTACTTCCGCCGCGCGCCCCGTCATCACCGGTCTCGGCGAGGTGGGCGCCACCGTCCGCATGCTCCGTGGCGTCGAGGTCATCGGGTCGGCCTTGGTGAATCAGGCGGGTGAGTGGTCCGTCACTCCCATCTCGGGTCTGCCGGACGGCGCGCACTCCGTCCTCTTCGTTCAGGTCGATCCGGCGGGCAACGTTGGCGCCTCAACGGCGCGCACCCTCGTGATCGATACCACTGCGCCCGGTGTGCCCACGGTCTTCCCGCTGAATGCGACCTCGGCCACGCCCGTGCTTCGCGGCCTGTTCGACATCAACGATACGGTCGTGTTGAGCGTCACCTTGGACGGCACGACCTACTCCTCGGTGCGCGGAGAGGTAACCCTTTCGCGCGGCACCGGCGTCTGGGAATGTCCGGTCCCGGTCCTTAACGCCCTGAGGGCCGGCACCTACTCGGTGGAAGTGGTCGCGCGGGACGGTGCTGGAAACGCGAGCACCGACCTAACGGCCGGGGAGGTTTTCATCGGACCGCGGAACGCTACCTTTACCCCTACCTCGGCCAAGGTGCGTCCGGTCTCCGATCTTGCCTTGCGCATCCGCGTCCGTTCCGCCGCGACCACCGCCATCAACCTCGCCGAATTGTTCGTGGACCCCGCCGGCCGTGATCTTGGATTCACGGTCCGGGAGTTCTCGCACGGCACGGCGACCGTCGCCGGCACGGTGCTGACCGTGCGCTTCAGCGATGATTTCACCGGCTACGCGACCGCGAAGCTGCTGGTAACCCCGGCCGGCGGCGCGACCGATGAGTTAGTGCTCTTCTCCCTCAACTTCGTGCTCGATTCCGATGGCGACGGCATTGCCGACTCGGATGAGGCGACCAGCGGCGACTTCAACGGCGACGGTCAGCCCGATTCGTCCCAGACGGCGGTCGCGACGGTGCGGGTGGCCAATTCGGGCGCTTCCGCCCGGGATATCATGGCGATCGTGGTGGGAAGCTTTGCCGCCGGCGATTCTCGGGGAGACCGCAATGGCGTGGTGGTGGATGCGGGAGCCGTGGTACGAGATGCGAAAACCTACTCCGTGGAGGAGTTTGACGCTAAGCCGAAGGACTGGGTGGCACTCTCGCCGGTTCTTCAATTCGAGTTGGCGAACGCGCTGCTCAAGCCCGACGGCTCCGTCGAGCTCGTGATCACCCTGCCACAGGGCACGCAGGCGCCCACGAAGATCTTCAAGTTCGGCTACGAGAGCGCCTCCGCCGTGGTTAAGACTTTCTATGCGTTCGATTGGGACGGCCGCACGGGCGCGCAATTCATCGATACCAACGGGGACGGCCGGCCCGACATCATCCGCATCGTCTATCGCGACGGCGAGCGGGGCGACGACGATCGCCTCGCCAACGGCATCATTCTCGATCCGATCGTGGTGGCCGGCGAATCATCCACGACCGCGGCGCCGCTGATCGTGGGTCTCCGGCCTAGTTCAGTGGTGAATCCGCCGGTGATCTCAGGCACCGCGGTCGCCGGAGCCACGATCCGGGTCTACGATGGTGATCAATTGCTGGGCTCAACCGTGGCCGACGCCTCCGGCGTGTGGTCCTTCACCCCGCCCACCGCTTTGGCCGAGGGGCCCCACATTTTCGGTGCCTCCGCCGTACTCGCACCTTCCGCGGTCAGCGCTCTGACATCCGCTTCCCAAGAGATCATCCCTCTTTCCGCCGCCGCGCCGGTCAACACGGTGCCGTCCGCCCGCACCGTCGCCGAGGATGCAGTACTAGCTTTCACAGGTGCGGCCGCGATCAGCGTGGCCGACCGAGACGATAATCTCACGGGAATCCGGCTGACCGTGACCAACGGCACGCTTTTCGTGAATCTGGCCGGCGGGGCTGTGCTGAACGCGGGGTCGAACAACTCCGTTTCGTTGTCGCTGGCAGGTTCGTTGACGCAGATCAACGCGGCGCTGGCGACGCTCACCTATCAAGGTAAGACGGACTTCAACGGATCCGACACGCTGACGGTGCTCTCCACCGACGCGCTGGGGGCGACGGACACCGACACGGTGGCGATCACGGTGACGACCGCGAACGATGCACCGGTGAACACGGTGCCCGGGGCGCAGACGGTGGCGGAGGACACGGCGCTGGCATTGAGCGGGGCCGCGGCGATCAGCGTGGCGTACGTCGACGGAAACCTGGCGAGCACGCGGCTGACGGTCACCAACGGAACGCTGGCGGTGACTTTGGGGACGACCGGCGCGACGATCAGCGCCGGGGCGAACAACAGCGCGACGCTCACGCTCGCGGGCACGGCAGTGCAGATCAACGCGGCGCTGGCGACACTCACCTATCAGGGAGTGCTGAACTTCAATGGATCGGACACCCTGACCGTGCTGTCCACGGACGCGCTGGGGGCGACGGACACGGACACGGTGGCGATCACGGTGACGACGGCGAACGACGCGCCGGTGAACACGGTGCCCGGGGCGCAGACGGTGGCGGAGGACACGGCGCTGGCATTGAGCGGTGCCGCGGCGATCAGCGTGGCGGACGTCGACGGAAACCTGGCGAGCACGCGGCTGACGGTGACGAACGGCACCTTGGCGGTAACCCTGGGGACAACCGGCGCGACGATCAGCGCGGGGGCCAATAACAGCGCGACGCTCACGCTCGCGGGCACGGCAGTGCAGATCAACGCGGCGCTGGCGACACTCACCTATCAGGGAGTGCTGAACTTCAACGGATCCGACACGCTGACCGTGGTAGCGACCGACGCGCTGGGAGCGACGGACACGGACACGGTGGCGATCACGGTGACATCGGTGAACGACGCGCCGGTGAACACGGTACCCGGATCACAGACGGTGGCGGAGGACACGGCCCTGGCGTTGAGCGGGGCCGCGGCGATCAGCGTGGCGGACGTCGACGGAAACCTGGCGACCACGCGGCTGACGGTGACGAACGGCACCTTGGCGGTAACCCTGGGGACAACCGGCGCGACGATCAGCGCGGGGGCCAATAACAGCGCGACGCTCACGCTCGCGGGCACGG
>JBEGJD010000101.1:0-10129 GCA_041184765.1 Verrucomicrobiota bacterium
GCACTGCGGAACAAGCCGCTGCAGATCTGCAGCCGCACGTTGTTCATCAATTCCTCGAAGTACTTGAACGCCTCGCCCTTGTACTCGACGAGCGGGTCCTTCTGGCCGTAGCTGCGCAGGCCGATGGAGCGACGCAGTTCCTCCATCTCGGTGAGGTGTTCCTGCCAGTGGTGGTCGATCGCGTTGATGACCACATAGCGCTCCAGCGCACCCAGCGCCTCGGATTGCTCGACCGATTCCTTCACGGCGTAGGCCTCGCGGATGCGCGTGATGAGACGCTGGATCACCGGCTCGGGATCGCTGCCCGCGAGATCCTCGATCCGGCAACTGATCGGGAAGTGCGAATTGACCCAACCGACCACGCCCTCAAGGGCGGTCTGCGTGGGACCGCCCTTCTCGCCGACGCCGGCGACGGCGAGCCGCTGGTGCAGTTCCTCGCCGATCTGCTCGAAAATAGTCTCCTTGGGCCGATCGGCGTGGATAGCAGCGTTGCGGATGCCGTAGACGACCTCACGCTGCTGGTTGAGCACGTCATCGTACTGCAGCAGGCGCTTGCGGATGGAATAGTTCTGCTGCTCGACCTTTTTCTGCGCGCTCTCGATGGAGCGGTTCAGCCACGGATGCTCGAGCTCCTCACCCTCCTGCATCGAGCCCTCCATGAGCTTGGAGGCGAGATTCCCCTGCAGGAACAACCGCATGAGGTCGTCCTCGAGGGACAGGTAGAACTTGGTGAGACCCGGATCTCCCTGGCGGGAGCAACGGCCGCGCAGCTGGCGGTCGATGCGGCGGGACTCGTGGCGCTCCGTGCCGATGACGTAGAGACCGCCGAGTTCGCGCACGCCCTCGCCCAGTTTGATGTCGGTGCCGCGGCCCGCCATGTTGGTGGCGATCGTGACGGCACCGCACTGGCCGGCGCGGGCCACGATGTCAGCCTCCTGCTGGTGGAACTTGGCGTTGAGCACCGTGTGGATGATGCCCGTGCGCTTGAGCATGCGCGACAGCACCTCGGAGGAATCGACGCTCACCGTACCGACGAGGACGGGCTGGCCGCGCTTGTGGGCCTCCTCGATCTCCTTCACGACGGCGGCGTATTTGTCGCGGCGCGTCTTGAAGATGGAGTCGTTGCGGTCGACACGGATGCAGGGCTTGTTCGTCGGGATGACCTGCACCGCGAGCCGGTAGATGTCGTTGAACTCGGTCGCCTCGGTCTCCGCCGTGCCCGTCATGCCGGCGAGCTTCTCGTACATGCGGAAGTAATTCTGGATCGTGATCGTCGCGTAGGTGCGCGTCTCGCGCTCGATGGCGACGCCCTCCTTGGCCTCCACCGCCTGGTGCAGGCCGTCGGACCAGCGGCGTCCCGGCATCACGCGGCCGGTGTTCTCGTCGACAATCATCACCTTGCCGTCGGGCGTGACGACGTACTCGACGTCGCGCTCGTACAACGAATACGCGCGCAGCAGCTGCGAGATGGCGTGGATCTCCTCGGAGATCTCGGCGTACCGCTGCTGGGAAACGAGCTTCCGCTCCTCCTTTTGCTCGGGGCTCATCCCGGTCTCGCGCTCGAGGTCGGAGAACTCCGTGGCGAGATCGGGCAGGACGAAGGCGTCGGGGCTGTCGGGCCGCAGCCGGTTGCGCCCGATCTCGGTCAGGTCGGCCTGGTGCTGACGCTCATCGATGACGAAGAGCAGGTCCTCCTTGAGCTTGTAGAGCTCGTCCTTGTTGAGGTCGGAGTTGAGATCCGTCTCCATGCGGTCGAGGAGCTTCCGCCAAGCCCCGTTCTCCATCAGCCGGAGGAGCTGCTTGTTCTTCGGATGGCCCATCTTGACCTGCAGCATCTTGCGGGCGGCGGTCTGCCGGTCCTCGTCGGACGCGTCGGCCTTCTCCAGCAATTCCTTGGCCTCGGTGACGATCCGGTTGCAGAGGCGCACCTGCTCGTTGACCAGACGGTCGACGCCGGGCTTGAGGCGCGTGAACGGCTGCTCGCGCTCGATGGGAGCGGGGCCGGAGATGATGAGCGGCGTGCGCGCCTCGTCGACCAAGATGGAGTCAACCTCGTCCACGATGCAGTACCAGTGGTCACGCTGCACCTGGTCCTCGCGACGCGTGGCCATGCCGTTGTCGCGCAGGTAATCGAACCCGAACTCGCTGGCCGTGCCGTAGGTGATGTCGCGCCCGTACATGTCGCGGCGCACGTCGGGCGGCATCTGCTGCTGGATGCAGCCTACGCTCACGCCGAGGAAGTTGTACAAGTAGCCCATCCACTCGGAGTCGCGGCGGGCGAGGTAGTCATTGACGGTGACGAGCTGGGTGTTCCGGCCGGCGAGAGCGTTGAGGTACAGCGGCAGCGTCGCGACAAGGGTCTTGCCCTCGCCGGTGGCCATCTCGGAGATCCGCCCCTGATGCAGCGCGATACCGCCGATCAGCTGGGTGTCGAAATGCACCATGTCCCACTTCAACTCATGGTCGCAGACGACCACGGAGCGACCCACCAGGCGGCGGGCGGCGTTCTTCACGGCCGCGAAGGCTTCGGGCAGCACGGCCTCGAGGGCCGCGTGCTTGTCGGACGCGGCGGCGATCCGCGCCCGGAATTCCTCGGTCTTCGCCCGCAGCTGATCGTCGGTCAGCGCCTGGTAGGAGACCTCCAGCTCGTTGATGCGCGCCACCACGGGACGCGCCTTCTCGAGGAACTTCTTGTAATGCCGGCCGGAGAAGCGCTTGAGCAGAAACGAGAGCATGAAGGGCGGAAAGTGAGGTCCGGCCCTACCCTTGGCAAACGGCAAATCCGGCGGCGAACCGCGGACGGTCAGGTGGCGCCGCGGAAGTACGCGATGGTGCGGGCCAAGCCATCCTCCAACGGAACGGCCGGCTCCCATTTGAGGACGCGGCGGGCGAGCGAGATGTCGGGCTGACGCTGGCGGGGGTCGTCGGGCGGCAGCGGCTTGTGCACGATCCGGGACCGACCGCCGACCAAGCGAAGGGTAAGCTCCGCGAGCCGCAGCATCGTGAACTCCGAAGGGTTGCCGAGGTTCATCGGCCCAACGGTCTCAGCCTGGTCCATGAAGCGGACAAATCCCTCGATCAGATCATCCACGTAACAGAAGGACCGCGTCTGGCTGCCGTCGCCGTAAACCGTGAGGTCCTCGCCGCGCAGGGCCTGCACGATGAAGTTCGAGACCACGCGGCCGTCGCCGGGGTGCATGCGCGGGCCGTACGTGTTGAAGATGCGCACCACCCGGATATCGACCTTGTTCTCGCGGTGGTAGTCGAAGAACAGTGTCTCGGCGCAACGCTTGCCCTCGTCGTAACATGAACGCCGGCCGATGGGGTTGACGTTGCCCCAGTAGGACTCGGGCTGGGGGTGCACCGCGGGATCACCGTAAACCTCGCTCGTGCTCGCCTGAAACACCCGCGCCTTCACGCGCTTCGCGAGACCGAGGCAATTGATGGCCCCCATGACCGAGGTCTTCGTGGTCTTGATGGGGTTGTACTGGTAGTGCGGCGGCGACGCCGGACAGGCCAGGTTGTAGATGCGGTCTACCTCAAACTTGAAGGGATCGATGACGTCGTGACGGACGAATTCAAACGACGGGTGGGCGAGCAGGTGGGCGATGTTCCGCTTTTGCCCGGTGAAAAGGTTATCGATGCAGATGACCTCATGACCGTCACGCAGCAGACGGTCGCAGAGGTGGGAACCGAGAAACCCGGCGCCGCCGGTCACGAGGATGCGCATGGGCGGAACGTGCGCGCACGATCGCCGCCTGGCCAGAAAAACCCCCGGCTCGGGCGGGGCCGGCAGCACTCTGCCTAGCTGAAGAAGGCCCAGGCTCCGAGCAAGGTGCCACAGACCGACAGGGCGAGGCCGGCGAAGAAGAAGGCCCGTGCCTTCGTGAGCAGGGTGATCGAGCAGAACACGACCGCGATCTGCAGGAAAATCTCCGCGCGGTCGTAACGGTTGCCCCGTGCGTCGGCCTGCTCGGCAAGCTTCTTCGCCTCCTCGGCGTCCTTCAGGATCTTGTCGTTCTCCGTCTTATACTCGGCGTTCTTCGCGGAGAGGCGCGCCTCAAGCTTCGCGATCGCCTCCTTCTGCGAGGCGGTGGGACTGCCGGCGAGCTCGACCTTCATCTGGTCCAGCATGAGATCATTCATCCCGGCGCGGATGCGCTTGGACTGGTACCAGGCGAAGCCGTTGGAGGCCTCGATCTGTTTCACGATCTTCTCGTTGTCCTGCTCGTTGCCGAGCGCGGACACGACGGCGAGCAGGATGGCGAGGATGGCGATGGTGAGGCCGACCTGGCGCTCCTGGCGGTCCTTGGCGTCCTCGGGGATTTCAATGTCGGGCATAGGAGAGGACGCGGTGACTAGACGCCGCCGCGTCCGAGACAAGCGAGGAAACTGAGCGCGGAGCGAACGCGGCCCGTCAAATACCCGATCCGGCCCTGCCGCCCGTTGATGCCGACCGCGTAGCACCGCATCCGGCACGTCCGCCTCTTTGCTGCAGGGACTGAAGGCGGGGCTTGCCTCCTCCGCGGGCGCCCGTTTTTCCTCCAAGGCTGGTCCCAAGGACCTCAACGTCATGAAGAAGAAAGCCACCTCCCCCGCCGCGTTTCCCAAGGCCGACATCGGCCGCGAAATGAAGGGCTCCGACTGCGTCGTCGAGTGCCTGATTCGCGAGGGCGTCGACGTCGTCTTCGCCTACCCCGGCGGAGCCTCGCAGGAACTGCACCAGTCGCTGGCGCGCACGGACAAGATCCGCGTGATCCTGCCCCGCCACGAGCAGGGCGGGTCGTTCGCGGCCGAGGGTTATGCCCGCGCCACCGGCAAGGTGGGCGTTTGCATGGCGACGAGCGGCCCGGGCGCGACGAACCTCGTGTCGGCGATCGCCGACGCGTTCATGGACTCCATCCCGATGGTGGCGATCACCGGCCAGGTGTACTCGAAGTACATCGGCAAGATGGCTTTCCAGGAGACTGATTTCTACGGCATGACGCTGCCGATCGTGAAGCACTCCTACCTCGCGATGAGCGCGCACGATCTGCCGCGCATCTTCAAGGAGGCCTTTCACCTCGCCCGCAGCGGCCGGCCGGGCCCCGTCATCATCGACATCCCGAAGGACGTGCAGCAGGCGAAGTTCCAACCGGTGTTTCCCCCGACCGCCGAATTCCGCAGCGCTTACGCCAACGCCACCTTCCACGCCTCGGACGACGAGCTCAAGCAGGTGCTCGGCCTCATCGCCGAGGCGAAGCGCCCCGTCCTTTACGCGGGCGGCGGCGTCATCTCCGCCGGCGCGCATCGCGAGCTGAAGTCGTTCGCGGAAAAGGTGAATGTACCGGTCGCCACCACGCTCATGGGCGTGGGCGGCTTCCCCGAGACGCACCCGCTCTCGATGCACTGGTTCGGCATGCACGGCTCCGCCTACGGCAACTGGGCCGTCGACCAGTGCGACCTGCTGCTGTGCGTCGGCGCCCGCTTCGATGACCGCATCACGGGCGACACGCGCCACTTCGCGACCCACGCGAAGATCGTCCACATCGACATCGACGCATCCGAGCACAACAAGAACAAGCGCGTCCAGTTGCCCGTCACCGCCGATGTGAAGCAGGCCCTCGGCCGCCTGAACGAGCTCGCGGCCGTCGTGAAGTTCTCCCCGCCGGACACCAAGGCTTGGCACGCGCAGATCAAAACGTGGAAGCAGGAGCACCCCTTCCGGTGCCCGGACAGCAAGCATATCATGCCCCAGGAGGCGGTGCGGGTGCTGTACGAGCTCACCAAGGGCGACGCGATCATCACCACCGGTGTGGGCCAGCACCAGATGTGGGCCGCGCAGTTCTACCGCTTCGATGAGCCGCGCCGCTACATCAGCTCGCTCGGTCTCGGGGCAATGGGCTTCGGCTACCCGGCCGCGATGGGCGCCAAGGTCGCCTGTCCCGACAAGCAGGTCATCGACATCGACGGTGACGGCTCGTTCGTGATGAACGTGCAGGAGCTTGCCACCTGCAAAATCGAGAAGATCGCGGCCAAGGCGATGATCCTGAACAACCAGCACCTCGGGATGGTCGTGCAGTGGGAAGACCGCTTCTACGGCAGCGTCCGCGGCAACACCATCCTCGGTGACGAGTCCAACGTCGGCAGCCCCGACAACCCGTCCGCACTCTACCCCGACTTCGTGAAGATCGCCGAGGGTTTCGGCGTGAAGGGGCGCCGCGTAATCAAGAAATCCGAGCTGCGCGCCACCATCCAGGAGATGCTCGACCACGACGGCCCGTACGTGCTCGACGTCATCGTGCCCTACACCGAGCACGTGCTGCCAATGATCCCGGCCGGCAAGACGGTGAAGGACATGCTGCTGAAGTAAGCAGCTCCCTCCTGCCCAACCCTCCGGACCAAACGCCGCCCCTCCCCGGGCGGCGTTTGTTTTTCCGGCGACCGCGCTGCCGCGGTCACTTCTCCGTCATCACGTGCACGCCGTTCCAATCGGCGGCGGGCGGCGTGGCGCGGTACTCCTCCACGATGTCGAGGTAGACCAGCGAGGGATTCTTCTTCACGCCCGGAGTCACGCCGGGCTGGTTCGGCTCAAGGGAGGCACTGGCGCGGAAAAGCTTTTCCGCGGCATCCCAGTCGCGCTCCAGATATCGCGCGAGCCCCTGCTCGAAAAGCCCGATGCACTCCGCGGCGGAGGCCGCCAGCGTTTCCTTGAGGCCGGCCACCTCGAAGATCGGCACCGGTTGCGAACGTCCCATGACGACGATGCGCCCGAGGGCGCGGAACACAACGCGGTCGCCGCCGTGCGCCACGCAGGCGTCGCGGGTCGCTCCGGTCACCATCGTGTAGGCGCCCCAGCTCTTCGCGCCCGACTCCATGCGGGCGGCCAGGTTCACATTGTCGCCCATCATCGTGTAATTGAACCGCGTGCGGCTGCCCATGTTTCCAATCATGCAGACGCCGGTGTTGAGGCCGATGCGCGACTGCATGTTCCATACGATCTCCGGCCAGCGATCACCCTCGGCGCGCCACTTCGCGCGAAGTTCGGCGAGTTTCGCGTGCACCAGCTGCGTCGCCACGCACGCGCGGTAGGCGTGGTCGGGCAACGGGATCGGGGCGCCGTACATCGCCACGACCGCGTCGCCGATGTACTTGTCGAGCGTCCCGCCCTGCGCCTGCACGATGTCGGTGCAGGCTGTCAGGTACTCGTTCATCAGCTCGACGAGCGGTCCCGAGCCGAGCTTCTCGGAGAAGCTGGAAAAGCTCTGGATGTCCGAGAAGTACGCCGTGATCTCGGCGTCGTGGCCGCCCAGCCGCGGATCCTCACCGGAGTCGACCATCCGATCCACCAACTGCGGTGAGACGTAGGCGCCGAACATCCCCTTGATCCGCCCCTTCTGCCGCTCCTCCGCGAGAAGCTGCCAGATCACGGCGAGGAAACTGGTGGTGAACGCCGATCCCAGCGGCGCCGCCATCGGCAGCACCAGGTGAAGGTGGGTGAACGCAAGCAGACAGACGGCCGCGTAGCCGGCGAGCGCGGTCACCGCCGCCAGCTTCGCGGCACGACCCTTGGTGCCGCCGATCACCGCCAGCAGGCACACCACCGCCGTGAGCCCCAGCACCGCGGCCCAAAGCACCCAAGCCGGCGGCCGTTGCAGGTATTTCCCCGTAAGCATCGTCTTCACCAGATTCCCGTGCAGGCCCACCTTCGGGACGGGATGGGAGTCGAAGGGCGTCGGCGCCAGGTCCTGCAACAGCGGATCGACCGGCCCGATCAGCACGATGGCATCCTTGAAACGCGCGAAGAAATCGGCGGCCAGACGACGCTGCTCCTCCTCGCGGGAGGAAGACGCCCGGATAGCCTGGATCACCCGGGCCAAGCTTTCCCTCGGGTTGTGCGGGCTTTCCCAACGTGAGAACCAATTCGCCTCCAACAATTGCCCTTCCGTGAGTGGCACGCGGAGTGCGAAAGAGCCGTCGGGCCGGACCGCCTCCAGTTTATCCGCCTCCAACCGCACGGCGTCTTCTCCCAGCCCGAGCTGCTCCAGCACGATCTGGACGGATAGATGATGAATCGTCTGGAAGCGCGTATGAGCGAAAAGGGGCACCCAGCGCGGCACCTCGTCTCCGCTGTAGCCGACGTCCACGTCGATCAATCCCACGCGCCCGATCGGTTTGGCGCCCGGACCGACGATGAAGCCCTGCTCGGGCATCTCCGGTACGTCGTTCCGCTCACGGTCGACCCTCCCCTTGCGGATCAACGGTATTTCCCGCGATTGCTCTCCCTCGACGACGACGGCGCCACCGGTCGTGTATTGCGCCGCGAGCACGACCTTAGACGGGTGGGCGAGGATGACCTTGCGCAGCTCGGAGTTGCCGGCACGCGCGCGATTCTGGTCCACCAATCCCGAGGTGCTGATGCGCGAAAATACGAAATCGAAAGCGACAACCCGGGCCCCTCCCGCGGTGAGGAGCGCCTCGGCGACATTCGCGTAGATCGCGCGGTTGAAGGGTCGTTCGCCGATCAGCTCGATCGCGGGCGTATCAACGTCCACGTAGACGAGGTTGACCGGGGCCGCCAGCTCGCCCCGGAACCGGAAACGGAGGTCGAGCAGCTTGTTTTCCAGAAACTGGAGTTCACCCTCGTGGGCGAGAAAAGCCCAGAGCAACGGCAGCGGCAGCAAGGCGAGCCAGCGCCAGCGCGATACGCGTGAGCCGCGACGACGCATGTCAGCTTCGGCCAGGGACGGGCTGCGAAACAGACCTCATCGGGAGCTACTGCCAGACAACGCGCCGGTCACCCGCCGGGATTGGTGGGGATGATCCGCGGCGGCGTCGGCGGAGTGGGAGTCGGAGTCGAGAGGGTCGCCGATCCGGTGAAACTCTGGCCGGTGGTGGTTTGGCCGCTGATCGCGGAGGTGGACGTGGTGTTCGTCGTTCCGCTGCTGACGTTGGAGGTCGAGCCCGTGGTACCGCTGCGGGAGCCTGTACCCGTGTTGCCCTGCGTGCTTCCCGTGGTAGACCCCGTGGTGCTTCCGGTCGTCGAGCCCGTCGTCGAGCCCGTCGTCGAGCCGGTCGTGGAGCCGGTCGTCGAGCCCGTGGTGGAGCCGGTAGTGCTTCCCGAAGTGGACCCCGTGGTGCCGCCTGACGTCGAACCCGTGGTGCCGCCGGGAGTCGATCCGCTGGTCCCGCTTGGCGTTCCGCCACTGGTTCCACCGGTGCCTCCGGATCCACCGGATGTACCGGAGCCACCCGTCCCGCTACCGGAAGAAGACGACGAGCTACCCGAGCCGGAAGAGGACGATGATCCGGAGCCTCCACCGGAGTTGGCGGACGGCGCCGGAGCCGGCGGCGCCGAGGTGAAGACCGCCTGCTGCACCGCGACCGCGATCTCACGGGAGACGTTCGTGACCGCCTGAAGGGTCGAAGACGACACCGCTTGAGTGGCGGTCGGTGGCGTGGGTAGCGCCGTGACCACCACCTGCCCGGTGGGCGACTGACTGACCGAGACGGTGATCACGATTTCCTGCCCTTGGGGAATCGAAAGCCCGCTGACCGTACCGGACCCAGAAACGGAAGGGGCTGGCGTCGGCACAACGCCTCCACCTGTGCCACCTGCCGCCGCCGGCGTAGTTCCGCCAGATCCTGCAGCGGGCTGACTTTGCCCCTGCTGCTGCTGGCCTTGGCCCTGCTGCTGACCTTGGGACTGTTGTTGCTGGGCGGCACCCTGATCTTGCGGTTGCGTCTGGCCTTGAGTTTGACCCGCGCCCGGAGTCGGCGTCGACGCAGCACCACCCTGCTGGCCTTGCTGGAAAACCACGTTGCCCGTGGCCGTGGTCAGGGAGAAAAACGCCTGTCCGGTGCCCGAGGGGCGAAACACGATGCGGAAGGTGGTGCCGCGGATACCGGCGGCACCAACCGGGGTATTAATCGTGAAGGAGGAGCCCTGCCCGTACTTGAGTTTCTTCACATCGCCGACCAGTTCGCCGCGATTGAGACGCAGACTGGTGACCGAGGTGGAAGGTTCCTCCTGCAACTCCGCGACCTTGACCGTGGCGCCAAACGGATCCTGCAAAAACTCCTCGAGGACCAGCTCGGTATCGGCCCCCAAACGCGTCGTCGCTCCATTGGAAAACACGAGCACGGTCGC
>JBEGJD010000102.1:0-3963 GCA_041184765.1 Verrucomicrobiota bacterium
CGACCAGATTGATGCCGTCCACGCTTCGACCGGAACCCTTCGCGAGTTCGCCCTCCTTCCCGAGGACGACGCAGGGCCGGTTGTACTTTCGAGTGACCCGGCCGGCCACCACCCCCACCACACCCGGGTGCCACGCCTCGGAAAACAAAACCACGCCGGCGTGGGTGTTGAACTCCCCTTCGATCCGGCGCTCCGCCTCATCTGTTATCGCCCGCTCGATCTCCTGCCGCTCGCGATTGAAGACGTCGAGCTGCCGGGCGGTCGCGGCGCAGAATCCAGTCTCCTCGCTCAGGAGCAGATCGACGGAAAGCGCGGCGTCGGCGAGGCGCCCGCTCGCGTTGATGCGCGGCCCGAGGCGGAACGAAATGTCAGTCGGCGTGAGTCCGTTGCCCGGATTGACACCCGCGACGTCCATCAAGGCGCGAAGCCCGGGCCGCTCGGCGGCCTCGAGCACGCGGAGCCCGTTGCGCGCGAGGATGCGGTTCTCGCCCTGCAAGGGCACAAGGTCCGCGATGGTTCCAAGCGCAACCAGATCGAGATGGTCGCGCAGACGAATCCGAAAGGCCACGGGGTGGTTCTCGGCGCGGAGGCGTTTGAGCAACCCGTGGCAGAGCTTGAACACCAGTCCCACGGTGCACAGGTGCAGGATGGCTCCGGCGGCCTCCGTCCCGGAGCCATGCACGTGGGGATTGATCAGCAGCCCGTCCTCCAACGTCCGTTCCGTGGAGCGGTGATGATCGATCACCAGCACGTCGACGCCCAGACCTCGCAGGTAGGCCGCCTCGGAGTGGGAATTGGTGCCACAGTCCAACGCGATGAAAAGATTGGGGCGGCCGCCCTCGAGCGCGCGGTCGATCGCGCTGCGCGAAAGACCGTAACCGTCCTCGGAGCGGCGGGGCACCACGTAACGCGGATCGAGGCCGAAGCGCCGGAGCACGGTGACGAGCAACGCGGTGCTGCTGACTCCATCAACATCGTAGTCCCCGAGCACGACGATCTGCTCCCGATCCGCGATAGCCCGCGCGAGCCGAGCCGAGGCGGCCTCGACGTTGGGCAGGAGAAAAGGATCCTGCAGCTTCGCCAGGGCGGGTTGCAGAAAATCAGGGGCGGCCGGGGCTGATACCCCGCCGCGGAGCAGCAGCTCCGCCAGCACTCGGCTCACGCCGGCGCGACGGCTGAATTCCTCGACATCGGCCGCGGGCAGCGGCGCGTGTTTCCAGAGCATGGATCTCGGTCGGGTGGGGACGCCCGCGAAGGCGCACCCGGGCCCCGGAGGGGCCGGAGGAACGGGGCGGTCAAAGCCGGCCGCCCCACCCGGAGGAGGTTATTCCGAGGCCTTGCTCGAACCCTGCCACTCGTACTTCGGCGCGATGTCGTGGTGCTCCTCGACATGCTTCCGGTCGCCCTTGTGCCACCAGAAGAACACGGGGGTGGCGATGAAGAGCGAGGAGAACGTGCCGGTGATGACACCGATGAGGAGTGTGAAGGCGATGTCGTTCACATCACCCGACGTCGTCAGGATGAGCGTGATGGCCGTCAGGAACGTGGTGCCGCCGGTGATGATCGTGCGGGACAGCGTGAGGTTCAGCGCGCGATTGATGACGTCGCGCAGCGTGCCGGTCGGGTTTACCTTCAGTTCCTCGCGGATGCGGTCAAACACCACGATGGTGTCGTTGATGGAGTAACCCGCGATCAGCAGGATGGCGGCGACCATCGAAGCGTTGAACTGGCGGTCGAAGAGCACGAAGACGCCCACCGTCAAAATCAGGTCGTGCACCGTGGCCACCACCGCGCCTACACCGTAACCGAACTCGAAGCGGAAGGCGACGTAGAGGAGGATGAGTACCAGCGCGGCGCCAATCGACTTGAGCGCGTTCCATTGGATCTCCTGTCCCACGGAGGCGCCGATGCGGGTCTCACCCGCGACCTCGAACTTCGCCGCGGGCAGGGCCGACTGCAGCTTGGAAACGACGGTCTTTCCCTGATCGAAGGGAGTCGTGACCCGCAGCACTTCGCGGTCCGTCCCGATCGGTTGCTGGTAGGAGAAGTTGACCTCCTTAAGCCCGGCCTTGGTCGCCGCGGCGCGAAGATCCGCAAGATCCGCCTTCTTGGCGAAGTTCAGGGTGACCATGTCACCACCCGCGAAGTCGATGCCGTAGATATCCTTCCCCTTGTAGGCGAGCGCACCGATCCCGACGCCGAGAACGACGACGGTCAGGATCACCGCGGCCTTCGTCATCTTGAGGAAGTCGTAGGAGGTGTTCTGCAGCACGGAGAACATCGGCATGCGCTTGGTGCCGGCGCCGAGGATCAGGGCCTCGAGGAGCAGTTTGCTGACGACCACCGCCGCGAACATGGTGGTGAAGATACCGATGGTGAGCGTGACGCCGAAGCCCTTCACCGGGCCGGTACCGAGCACGATCATGATGACGGCCACGAGAAGCGTGGTGACGTTGGAGTCGACGATCGCCGACCACGCCTTTTCGAAACCGGCCTCGAGGGCCGCGCCGAGCGACTTACCCAGCTTCAATTCCTCGCGCATGCGCTCGAAGATCAGGATGTTCGAGTCGACCGACATCGCGAGGGTCAGCACAATACCCGCGATGCCGGGCATCGTCAGGGTGGCGCCGATACTGGACATGACGCCGAGCGTGATGAGCACGTTTACGCCCATCCCGATCGCGGCCACCAGACCGCCGGTCGTGTAGAAGACCACCATGAAGCCGATGGTCAGCAGCGTGCTGATGATGAACGAATTCCTGGCGCTGAGCACCGCGTCGGAGGCCAGCGTGGGCCCGACTTCATACTGCTCCATGATGCGCAGCTCGACGTCGAGGGGGTTGTTCAGGACGTTGGCGAGGTTGATCGCCTCGCGATCGGTGAAGCTGCCGGTGATCTGGGCGGAGTCGCTATTGATCTCCTCACGGACCGTCGGCGCGGAGTAGAGCTTGCCGTCCAGCACGATGGCGAGGCGGCCCAGCGTGCCGTTGCGCTGGCCCATGTCGGCGATCACACGCGTCACGTCGGCGAAGCGCTTTTTGCCGTCGCTCGTGAACTCCAGGATCACTTCGGGCTTCCCGTACATGTCGGGCCGGGCGAACGAGTTCTTGATCATCTCTCCCGTCATTTCGGGGATGCGTTTGACGAAAAGTTCCTCGACGCCGGACTCGCCGCGACGTCCCTCCCACTCGAGCAGCTTCACCTCATAGCCGGCGGGAGCCTCGATTCCCGCGCCCGGGCGGAGCGTCGGGTGCACCAAACGGAAGTCGAGACGCGCCGGCGCCTTCACCTGATCGACCACATCGGGGTTGTCCTTCGTGCTGACCCCGGGGAGCTGGATCTCGATGCGGTTCTGACCGACCGGCCGGAGGACCGGCTCAGCCACGCCGAGACCGTTGATCCGGGCGCCGATGATATCGATGGCCTTCTGAAGCTTCTCCTTGCGCTGGAATTCGTCCAACTGCTCACCGGGTGAATCGACCGCCTCGAGCGTGAAGGCGACGCCGCCCTTGAGGTCCAGACCCAGCTGGAGCCGTCCACGGGAGCGACGGAGGAGTTCAGCGAGGAGGATATCGTTACGCTTCTCGATGTTCTTGAGAGACTCCTCGAGGCGGATTTCCGGGAAGTACTGCGTGAGGTCGAGACGACGCTCCTTGCCGATCTGCTTCAGGGCGACGAACTCACTGGGGGCTTGGAGGTTTTTCTTTCGCGCGGCGGCCTCGTCGAGGAGCCTGGCGAAATCCGCCTGCTTGGCGGTGACATGGGTGCGGACGTAGGAGACGAAGGGTTCGTCCTGGACCGGGATGAGCTGGGCGACGGCCCAGCCGATGAGGGCGAGGGACGCGATGAGCTTCCAGAGGTTGCGTTTGAGCATGGATCTTTTGGGTTTAAAAAGGGTGAGCGGTGCCCGCGCCCCGCTTTCAGCGGTGCCGCGCCGGCACAAACCGCGCCGCCGCGGAAATT
>JBEGJD010000103.1:0-4293 GCA_041184765.1 Verrucomicrobiota bacterium
CCCATCGCGCCCCGCGCGACCCGACCTACCGGGAGGTGGTGCGAATGCCGGGAGTCGAACCCGGATCAATGGCTTCGGAGGCCACTACACTATCCATTGTGCTACATTCGCGACGACCGGACCGCATGAAGCGCCCGCCCGCGGGGAGCGTCAAGCCCGCCTTCGGGACCTACTCCGGATGCGTCACGTAATACGTGATAAACCCTTAGGCCGCGCCGAGAGGGGTCTTTAGACGAGACGCGGCGGCGGCAGCCTGACCCAACAAAAAGGACCGGGGATTTCCCCGGTCCTTTGTTGCGGGCGCCTTGCGGCGCCGACGCAGTGCTGCCTCCTGATCAGGTCAGCGGAACCGTCTGGATCGTCTTGAGGATCCGGCCGGCCACGAGGTACGGGTCGGCGGCGGAGTTCGGACGACGATCCTCAAGGTAGCCCTTGTAGCCGTTGTTGACGAAGCTGTGCGGCACGCGGATCGACGCGCCGCGGTCGGCGACGCCGTAGCTGAACTTGTCGATCGACTGCGTCTCGTGCAGGCCGGTGAGACGGAGGTGGTTCTCCGGTCCGTAGACCGCGATATGCTCGTCCATGTGTTTCGCAAAGGCGGCCATGAGTTTCTCGAAGTAGGCCTTTCCGCCCACCTCGCGCATGTGCTTCGTGGAGAAGTTCGAGTGCATGCCGGAACCGTTCCAATCGAGCGGTGAATCGAAGGGTCCGCGGATCGGCTTGCAGCGCCACTCGACGTCGATGCCGTACTGCTCGCAGAGGCGGGACATAATGTAGCGGGCGACCCACATCTGGTCGGCGGCGCTCTTTGAGCCCTTGCCGAAGATCTGGAACTCCCACTGGCCCTTGGCGACCTCGGCGTTGATGCCCTCGAGGTTGATGCCCGCATCGAGGCAGATGTCGATGTGGTGCTCGACGATCTCACGCGCGACGGAACCGACGTTCTTGTAACCGACGCCGGTGTAATAAGGGCCCTGCGGCTCGGGGAAGCCGCCCGCCGGGAAGCCGAGGGGAGCGCCGTCCTTGTAGAAGAAATATTCCTGCTCGAAACCGAACCAGGTGTCCGGATCGTCCGGAATCGTCGCGCGGGAATTGGAAGGATGCGCGACGCCGGTGTGAAGGTACGTCTCGCACATCACGAGCACGCCGTTCTTGCGGGTGGAGTCGGGGAAGACGGCCACGGGCTTGAGCACGATGTCGGAGCTCTTGCCTTCGGCTTGACGCGTCGAGCTGCCGTCAAAGCCCCAGGCGGGCAATTCCGCGAGCTTGGGGAACGCGGAGAATTCCTTGATCTGCGTCTTGCTGCGCAGGTTGGCCAGCGGCGTGTAGCCATCGAGCCAGATGTATTCCAGTTTGTACTTCGGCATAAGGGTGTGCGGATGAGGTTACAGGGTTTTGGCACCGGATCCGCACCGCCCGGCGAAACCGGACAGCACGGAACAGGAAACCACCGACGAGAGAGCAGCAAACGTGCCAGAAGCAACCCGAAGTTCGGGGAATTTCCACCTCCGCCGTCGCCTCCCGTTTCGGACACCCGGCACCCGGACCTTCCGTGGCTTGCCAGCGCGGAGCGTCACGCAAACCCTTCACCCGTCGCATGGAGCAAATCAAGGACACCGGACGCGCCACCGTGCGCATCGGCTACGACGGCCGGGTGCACAAGACGTTCCGCGGTCAGCGCGCCCGCGAGCGGTTCGATCATGAGGTCCGGGTGCTGAGGTATCTGGAGGAAAGAGGATGCCCTTTCGTTCCCCGCCTCATCTCCGTGGAGCCGGAGCAACTCTACATGGTCACGAGCAATTGCGGCCGGCGTGTCGATCACCTGGCCCCCGAACGCCAGCGGGAGCTCTTTGCCGAGCTCGAGACCTATGGAGTGCGCCATGAGGACCGCGAGATGCGCAACATCACCTACCGCGTCGCGGATGGCAGGTTCTGCATCATCGACTTCGAGTTCGCGACGATCCTCGACGACGGCACCGGACGGCCGGTAACCCTCACGCCCTGAGCCATGAGCACCCCGTCTCCCTCAACCGGCCAACCCGCGGAGCGCGCCGCCTCGCCGGATGTCCGCTGGTCCGGGCTCACCCACGTCGGGCGCGTGCGCCCCAACAACGAGGATGTTTTTCTCGCCCTCGCGGTGGACGGCCACGAAGTGCGCTACCTCGGCAAGACCGGCCGCGCCTCCTTCGGCGCGAGCGATTTCGTCTTTGCCGTGAGCGACGGCATGGGCGGCGCCAAGTCGGGAGAGTTCGCCAGCCGGATCACCGTGGACCGGGTGATGCGGCTGTTCCCGCGCGCGTTTCGACTTTCAGTCGCCGGCATGGGGATGGGTTTCGCCGACGTGCTCGGTGAATTGATCAACGAGATTCACGATGACCTGTCCCGTCTTGGGCGCTCCTACGAGGAGTGCGCTGGCATGGGGGCGACCCTCAGTCTGGCGTGGGTCACGCCGGAGTGGCTTTATTTCGCGCACCTCGGCGACAGCCGGATCTATTACCTGCCGGCGGAAGGAGAGATGACCCAGGTGACGCACGATCACAGCCACGTCGGCTGGCTGCGACGCACCGGTCGCATCAACGAGCGCGAGGCCCGCACGCACCCGCGTCGCAACGCCCTCCAGCAGGCGCTCGGCGCGGGCCACCAGATCCTGGAGCCCCACATCGGCGCCATCGGCCACCGCCCGGGCGACCGCTTTCTCATCTGCTCCGACGGACTCGTCGACGGACTCTGGGACCGACGGATCGAGGAATTGCTGCGCGAAACCCGGACCGGGGATACCGACGCCAATCACGCGCAGGTCCTCGTGAACGAGGCGGTCGAGGCCTCGGGACGCGACAACACCACCGCCGTCGTGATCGACATCGCGTCGCCTGCGACGCTGGCGTGAGAACGCTCCTTTTTGTCTACGGCACTCTGAAACGCGGCTGCTGCAACCACGCGCACCTCGCCGGCCAGCGCTTCGTCGGCGAGGCCCGCACTTTGCCCGGCCACCGCCTCCACGACATGGGCGGTTACCCGGGCTTGGTCGCCGCCGCGGGAGAGCCCGGCAACGTGGAGGGCGAAGTTTGGTCAGTGGACCCCAAAGCCCTCACTCACCTCGACGCGTTTGAGGGGGTGGCCGAAGGTCTGTACCGCCGAGCACCCGTCGCCCTCCAGCCGCCCTTCGAAAAACACCTCGTCGAGGCCTACTGGCCCATCGCGCCCGTGGACGGCCTCCCCGTCGTGGGAAACGTGTGGTGTGATGTCTCCCGCGGAACGGATCCGAAAGGCCAGCGAGACGCGGGAGACGACTGAGACTGCGAAGAGGAGGTCACCACCCAACATGGGAAAAGGACCAAGGGACCAATCGACCAAAGGACGTAGGGACGGAAGATTCGAGCGACCACAAAACACACTATAGCCACGAAGGGCGGACGCGGCGGAACGAAGCTTCGCTCACGAGCGGCTGCCAAAACCGGATCCTCCGCGGTATCCGGGCCATCCGCGGTTAAAAATCCGGGTGATCGGATTTTCGACACGAAGCGAATTGGGTCGCCCACTGAAAACGCGGAAAAAGGACCAACGGACTGAAGCCGCAAAAGACGCGGGGGCGGCTGTAACGGTCCGCCCGCGTCCTCTCTTCAACGCTCGCGTTCTTTCCCTCTTCCCCGCTCAGGGCGAAGGGGCGAAGCCGTCCTCGGTGCCGGTTTGCAGGCGGTACTGGCCGGTGCGGGTGGTGCCGGTGCGGGTGTTGTACAGCTCGATCACGCGGGTCAGTTCCAGGAGGCTCACCTTGCCGTCGCGGTTCGAGTCGGCCGAGTGGTACACCATCAGGCTTGCCTTCTCCGTCGAGGGCCGTGTCGGCACCGCCACGAAGCCGTCCTCCGTGCCGATCTGCACCCCGTAGCACCCGGTGCGGGTCGTCCCGTTGCGGGTGTTGTACAGTTCGATCACACGGGTCAGCTCCAGGAGGCTGATCCGCAGGTTACGGTCCACGTCCGCGGAGTGCGTCGTCAATTGCGGCACGATCAAAGGATCCGGCTTCGCAGTGATCTGCACCGCCGTCTCCCCGGAGCCGAGCGTCACCAGGGCCGAGAGCTGCTTGTCCCCGGCGGACCCTTCCGGCGTGTTCAGCACGTAGCCGAAGGTGAACGGGCTCGCGGGCAACGTCGTCCACGTCCACTCCAAGAGGTCCGTCGTGCCGCCGGTCGGCCGCAAGGCCCCTTCATCCCCGGTGGAGCTCTTCAGGTTCCAGCCGGAGGGCAGCAGCACCGACCACGTCAGCACCCCGGCAGCGTTCGTGTGCGTCAGGGT
>JBEGJD010000104.1:0-4573 GCA_041184765.1 Verrucomicrobiota bacterium
GTGGCACCGTAGAAGAAATCGAGGTGCTCGATCTCCACGAGTGGGCGCGGGGCGCCCGGAGCGGCCGCGGCGGTCGCGGAGGAGGCGGGGTCCTGGCGTGCGGGGACGGTCACCATTTGTAGCGGGCGCGGAGGCGGTTGCGGAGGAGGATCGAGGACGTCGCGATGAGCGCGACAATGAGGAGAAAAACGAAGGCGGTGCCGTACTGCACGCGCTCGGTGAACTCGTTCTGGGGAATCTTCGAGCTGACGACGTAGATGTGGTACGGCAGCGCCATGACGCCCTGGAACAGGAAGTCGACGGCGCGCTCGACCTCCCACGGCAGCTTGTCGCGGACGACGTAGGCGGCGGTGAACATGATCGGGGCCGTCTCGCCGGCGACGCGCGCAATGCCGAGGATCGAGGAAGTGAGGATGCCGGGCAGCGCGTAGGGCAGCACGTTGCGCCAGATGGTCTGCCACTTGGTCGCGCCGAGCGCGAGGGAACCCGCGCGGAAGCCGATCGGCACCGCCTTCAGGGCTTCCTCGGAAGCGGTGATGACGACGGGCAGCACCATGAAAGCCAGGGTGAACCAGCCGGCGAGGAGGGAGACATTCCAGCCGAAGAAGATCACGAACATCCCGAATCCGAAGAGCCCGAAGACGATCGAGGGAACGCCGGCCAGGTTGAGGATGGCGAGGCGCACAAAGCGGATGAAACGGCCGTCACGCGCGTACTCGTTGAGGTAGATCGCGGCGCAGACGCCGAGGAAGAGCGCGATCGTCATGGAGCCGACCACGAGCAGCACGGTGCCGGCGATACAGGGAAAGATGCCGCCCGCGGAATAGACGTAGCTCTCGGCCTTCACGTTGGCGGCGGCCGGGTTGGCCTCCTTGAACGCGCGAAACTCGCGGTCCCCCATCCGCTGTTGTTTGCCCTCCCACTCGAACACGTAGAGCGACTCCGGCGCCTGCGTGAAGAAGGCGGTGTTCACGAACGGAGCCTTGGTCTGGAAGACGGTGGCACTCCCCTTCACGACGATGTCGAGGAACACGGCCGCACCGCACGCCAGGATGAGGTACGCCGCGGCGCGGAAAATCCAAAAGACGACCGTCTCGAGACGGCGGGCGCCACCGGCACGGGGGGAAAATGGATGCTCGGCCGGGTTCATGGGTCAGCCGATCGAGATCCGGTAGCGCCGCACGATGTGCTGGGCGGCGTAATTGATGGTGAGCGACAGCACGAAGAGCACGAGGCCGACCATGAATAGCGCGCGGTAATGGATGCTGCCGCGAACCACCTCGCCCATCTCCTGCGCGATGATGCCCGTCATGGTGTGCACCGGCTCGACGATGAAGCCGAGGCCCTGAGTGAAATCCGGAATGGCGATGCGGTTGCCCGCGCAAAGCAGCACGACCATCGTCTCGCCGATCACGCGACCGAGCCCGAGCAGCACCGCGGAGATGATGCCGGAGAGCGAGGCCGGCACGATGATGCGGATCGTGGTCTGCAGCCGCGAGGCGCCCAGGGCGAGCGATGCCTCCTTCAGGGCGCGGGGCACGTTGTTGAGCGCATCCTCCGCGAGCGTGAAGATCGTCGGCACCGCGATCAGCGCCAGCAGGCAGCCGGCGGTGAGGATATTGAGCCGCTCGCTATACGGAAAACCGGGCACCCACGAGAGCCACGGCAACTGGGACATCGCGCGCAGCGCCTGCCCGAGCACCGCGATGCCGAAGAAACCCAGCACCACGGAGGGGAACGCCGAGATGAACTCGATCCCCGGCTTGATGATCCGCTGCTCGCGCTGCGTGGCGATCTGGTTGACGTACACCGCGGCGCCCACGCCGAGCGGGACGGCGAGCGCGAGGGCCACCAAGGCGACCAGCACCGAGCCGGTCAGCAGCGGCACCACGCCGTACCAGTCCTGCCAGAAGCTCGCCGTGAGCCACTGGCGCCCGAAGACAAACGCCGTGAAAGCCTCGGCGCCCGATACGGGACGCGCATGATCCCACGCCGCGAGTTCGCGTTCGATCGCGGGAAAAGCGGCCGTGAACTCGCGGCCCAGCGCCGTGAACCGCTCCATGCGTTGTTGCAGCTCGGGAGCCGGCAGGCGGGGCGCCGCCCCGAGCAACTCGCTCAGTCGGCGGGCGAATTCCCGGTTGGCCTCCAGATAGAGGGGCAACGTGGCCCGCAGGGGCTTCAGCTCCGACGCGAAATCGACCGCCGTGATCACCACCGCGCCGGCCTCCGCCACCTTGCCCTCGGCCAACAGCTGCCGCCGCTCCTCTTTCTTGTCCTCGTTGACGAGGAACTTGGTCTTGATCGCCGTGGCCACCTCCGAGAGGTCTGAAACCAGTCCTCGCAACGGATCGGCGGCGTCACCGAAACGTGCCGCGTAATCGTCGAAGGCCGCGAGTTGCCCGTTGGCCGCCTCGAGCGTGAGGCCGCCCGGGCCGGTCAGATGGTTAAGCGACCGCAGACGAAGGTCGGAGAGGTAACGCGTGAGCGCCGTGTGGTCCTCCGATTGGCGGCGCAGGTGATCCACGTACTCGAGACCGGCGAGCCGGTAGATCGCCAGATTCTGCCGGTTCTGGCCGAGGAAACCCGCGCCCTCTTTGATCAGGAAGAAGGTGATCAACCCGAGGACGACCACCGAGATGAGCGCGTTGCCGCCGAAGAAAGATTTAATGCAGTCCTCCACCGTCAACCCAAGGAAACGCAGCCGCCGCTTGTGGATCGGGAAACGCGAGGCGGAGTCGGGAGTTGAATTACTCAGCTGGGACACGTGGGAACGCGAAAACGACGCCGGCCCGCTCGACGAGGGTCAAGCGGGCCGGTGTTACAATTCGGTGACGGACTTATTTAACCGGCACGAAACCGATCTTGTCGGCGATCTTCTGCCCCTCGTCGCTCAGCGTGAAAGCCACGAACTTCGCCGCCTCACCGGCCGGCTCGCCGTTAGTGTAGTAGAACGTGGGGCGGGCATAGGCGTACTTTTTCGCCAGCACGGTCTCCTTGGACGGCATCACCCCGTCGATCGAGACGACCTTGATTCCCTCGGCCTTGAGGTAGGCGAGGCCCACGTAGCCGATGCCGTTGGGATTCTTCGCCACCTCGGCCGCGATCTGTTCGTTGCCGGCCATCTTCTGGGAGGACTTGGCGTAGTCGCGCTTCTTCATCGCGAGGTCCTTCCAGTCGGAGTACGTGCCCGACGAGGTGTTGCGGGTATAAACCGAGATCTTACCCGGGCGACCGCCGACGGCGGACCAGTCGGTGACGTCACCGGTAAAGATCTGCTCCACCTGGCGGAGCGTCAGGTTCGCGATCGGGCTCTTGGCGTTCACGATCACCGCCATGCCGTCGTAGGCGACGATCAGCGGCTTCAGGGAGACGCCTTTGGCGGTGGCGGCGGACACCTCCGTCGGGCGCGCGCGGCGGGAGCTCATCCCGATCTGGGCGGTGCCGTCGATGATGGCGGAGATGCCGGTGGTCGAACCCTCGGCGGCAATTTCGAAAGAAACCCCGGGATTACGCGCCTTGTACTCCTCGGCGAGGGTCGGCACGAGCTTCGCGCCAAGGGTGTCGGACCCCTTGATCACGAGTTTTTGGGCGGAGGCGACGGAAGCGGTGACGAGGGCCGCGGCGAGGCAGAGTTGGATTTTCATTGGTGGAATGAGGAAGGTTGGTGAGGAGAGTTCAGAACTGAACCTGCAACTGGGAACGCGCGCCGACGGCCTTGGCCTCGGCCGGAGCGCCGGCGATGGTTTCCTTGGTCTTGCCGGTCATGGCACCGAGCTGGAGGCGCAGGTCGATCCCGCGCAGGTACCAGTTCACACCCGCATACCATTCCTCGAACTTGTTCATCGTGCCGCCCGAAGGCGCCGAACGCATGACATCGCCCATCTGCAGGCCGCGTCCGTCGGAGTTCACGCTGGTGTAGCGCACGACGGCTTCGATCGTCTCGTTGAGGTAGAGCGTCGGCATGATGAAGAAGCCCTTCGGCTTGGCGTCGCGTGTCGCGGAAACGCCCCGCTCTACGTCGGCGGTGAGATACTCGCTCATCAGACCGAAGCGGCCCGCCTGCAGGTCGAAATAGACCGAATAGAGCGTGAGATCGTAGCCGCGGCCGAAGTTCGTGGTGCCCCAGCCGCCGCGGTCGGGCTGAAAGCCGACACCGACGCCGGTCGTCCAGTAACCGTTCTCGGGCAACTTGCCGTACAGACCCACGGTGCTCCACAGCGCGACCCGGTTGGTGGTGCTGTCGCCCGCCGCGGCGGCGTCGGCCGCGGTCTCGCTGCGCTCCGGATCAGTGATGGCGGCAGTGTAGACCAGGTTGGTCGTGGAGTTGATCTCCTTCTTGCCGTCGAGGAACGCACCGATGCGGTAGCTGGCCGCGCCGAGGCGGCGTCCGTTGTTACCCTCGACGAAGAAGCGCGTGGCGCCGGAACGCTCGAGGCCCTTGAGGTTGCCGCTGGAGAAACGCTCCTCGTAGGCCACGGCCACTTTACGGAGGCCGAAGTTGAACTGCAGGTCGGGGTTCGGGACCCAGCTGATGAAAGCGTCGTCGTAGTAGCCCGAGGCGAAGTCCCAGGTG
>JBEGJD010000105.1:0-8770 GCA_041184765.1 Verrucomicrobiota bacterium
CGCATCGGCACGCGTTATGGCGAAACCAGCCGGCAGCGGTTGAAGACGCTCGCGGAATGGACTCCCCGCCTCGTTTATCTCGTCGTGATGGCGGTGATGGCCTGGCAGGTCCTGCGCCTCGCGGGCTCGTACTTCGACAGCCTCACTCGCGTCGTCGGCGGTTGAAGCGCGAAGTAGTCAGCCCCGCAGGGCCCGGCTCATTCCGCGCCCATTTCGCCGGCGACGATCAAACGGAGCGCATCGAGCCGCAGCCGGGACTCACGCACCGCCTTCACGGTCTGCTCCTGCTGTTGGCGCGCGAGCGCGACCTCCTCCGGTCGCACGTGATCGTTGATTCGCTGCAGGGCCGTGAGCCGGGCGATGTCCTCCCCCAAGGCACTTTCCGCCGCCGCGCGGGCCGCGGCGCGAACCGCCGTCGCGCGCTCCTCGGCCGCCGTGGTCGCGGCCGCGGTCATCTCCTTCAATTGCGCGGCCCCGAAAACGCCCGTTTCCAGGAAACGATGAGGATCCAGGTCCTCGAATCCGGCGGCGATCGACTCGGCGCTGTATTCCCGGCCCACCTCTTCGCCCCGCAGGTCAACGATCACCCGCACGGGCGTGGGCGGCAGGAAGCGGTCCACGTGCCAGCGCGGATCCGCCATCGGCTCGAGGACGAACACCGCCTCGAGCAGGAGATTCGGATCGTCGGCCGAAATGCTGCCCAGCGCGGTCGTGCCCGACTTTGATTCCACCAGCAGGTCGATGGCGTCCTGGATCAGCGCGTGATCGGGGGAGAGAAACCGGATGTCCTCGCGCACGATCGCGCGCGCGCGACTGAAGGTCGCGAGCATGCCGTCGGCCGGGATCGAGGGGAACGACTCGATGTAGGCGTGGCTGGGGTCGAGGAACAGGTCGCCATCCTCGTGCTCGCGCACACCCACGCCGAAGTGGTCGAGCAGCTGGAGCAAAATCGCGCGCGGCAACGGATCGGCGTCGGCTGTCCGGACGCGCGCCAGCACCGCCTCCGCCGCCTCGCGGTTGAAGGAGTTGAGTTCCAGCAGGCGGTCGCGCCCTTTGCGCAGCCGCTCGGACAGTTCGGCACGAAACGCCGCGGACTCGGCCACCAACGCCTCGCGACCGGCCCGCAGCTTGTCGGCGTTGGCGGAGGAGGAAGTCGCGAGGTCGAGCACCCGCTCCCGGAAGCGCGCTTCCAACTCCGCCCCGCTGTGAAGCGGGTGTTCAAAGGCCTCCAGCCCCCGGTGGTACCAATCGAAGACGATCTCGTCCGCACCGCCCTCGAGATAAGGCACATGGATGCGGATGGTCTCGGTCTGGCCGATGCGGTCGAGGCGGCCGATTCGCTGCTCCAGCAGGCCGGGGTTCATCGGCAGATCGAAAAGCACGAGGTGGTGAGCGAACTGGAAGTTGCGGCCCTCGCTGCCGATCTCAGAGCAGATGAGCAGACGCGCGCCCTCGGGTTCGGCAAACCAGGCCGCCTGGCGATCGCGCTGCACGAGTGGCAAGCCCTCGTGGAACTGGCCGATGTTCAGGTTGATCTTCTCCTGGATCGCCGCCGCCAGCGTCGCGACCTTCCGCTGCGAGCGGCAGATGAGCAGGACCTTCGCCTTGCGCTCCTTGCGCAGGAAATCGACCAGCCAAACCAGCCGCGGGTCGTCCTTGAAGGAGTAGCGGACGGAGGCCTCCGCCCCCGTTTCCTCGGCGCGCAACTCGCGCGCGATCCGCGCGTGAAGCGTAGGATCGTCCGATTGAATCGGCGCGGGGCAAAGCCGGCGCTTGGGAAAGCCGGTCATCGCGGCGCGGGTGTTGCGGAACATCACGCGGCCCGTGCCGTGCTGATCGAGCAGCGCGCGCAACAGCGCCTCGCGGGCCCCGGGGCGCCCGTGGTCGAGGTCACCGAGATGCCGCGCGAGCCCTTCGGCATCGCGGGTGAAGATGCGCTGAAGCGCCTTCTGGTCCTTCGCCGTGAGGCGCTTCCCCTCGATGATCTTGCCCGCGACCTCGGCGACCGCGCCGTAGCCCTCGGCCTCCTCGAGGAAACGCGCGTAGTCGGCGTAGCGATCGGGATCCAGCAGCCGCAACCGGGCGAAGTGCCCCGGCAAACCAAGCTGCGTCGGAGTGGCGGTGAGCAACAGCAGGCCGGGCGTGCGTCGCGCCAGTTCCTCGACCAGCAGATACTCGGGGCTGGCCTGCTCCGGCGCCCAGCCGAGGTGATGCGCCTCGTCGACCACGACCAGGTCCCAACCCGCCGCGACCGCCTGTTCGCGGCGGGCCGCGTTCCCGCCGAGGTGGCCGACCGTCGCGAGCACCAGCTGCGCGGAGAGAAACGGATTCGTGCCGGGATCGCTTTGCTCACTCGCGAGACAGCGCTCCTCGTCGTAGATCCCGAACCAGAGATTGAAGCGCCGCAGGAGCTCCACGAACCACTGGTGCGTCAGCGACTCCGGCACGAGCACCAGCACCCGCCTAGCCTGTCCCACCGCCAGTAGACGCTGGATGACCAGGCAGGCCTCGATCGTCTTGCCCAGGCCCACCTCGTCGGCGAGGAGCACCCGGGGCAGACGTCTTTCCGCCACCTGCTGCAGGATGAAGAACTGGTGCGGGATCAGGTCGATGCGCCCGCCGAGGAAGCCGCGCACCGGCGAACGTCGGAAACGCTCCTGCGCCTGCCAGGAGCGCAGCCGCAGGTCGAAGACCTCGCCCGGATCGGTTTGCGCGGCGAGCAACCGCTTATCGGGCAGGTCCACACTCGTGACATCGGAAATCGCGTCCTCGCGCAGATGCCGGCCCGACCCGATGTAGGTGAGAAGGCCGTCCCGCTCCTCGACTTTCTCGATGACGAAGCCCGCGCCTTCGCGGCCGGCAACCGTCTCGCCCTCGCGGAAGCGCACCCGCTTGAGCACCGACGCGCCGAGGGCGTAGAGCCGCTTTTCACCGGTGGCCGGAAAGGAAATGGAAACGCGTTTCGCCGCCGCATCGACCGCGGCCACCACGCCGAGCCCAAGCTCCGGCTCCCGTTCACTCACATAGCGTTGTCCGACGATCTGCAGCGACATGGAGCCGATCCTGCCGGACCCGCCGCGCCCACGCCAAGCGATTCCCCGCATCACCGGCCTTCACGGTCTTCCTGTTCCGCTCCGCTCGTTCGCCGGGTCATTCGGGTGCGCCGAACGCCCTTCGGTCTTTATCCGCGCCAGCTGCGAAATCCGCGGTTAAACTCCGGGGCCTCTGAAATGCCTTCGGTCGTCGCCGGTTCCTGCATGCACCGGGGTCACCGGACCCCGGCTACAGGCGAGCCGCATTTATCCGTGTCCATCTGTGTCCACCCGTGGTTACTCACCCGCGGAGCGAGTCGGGAGCGCATTATGACCTGAGGCTCGGGGCTGTGGACCGGACTCCGTGAACTCGGGTTGGTCCTCTGTGGCCTCTGTGCCCCAACCCAACTCTCCTCGGCGGCGGCTCCGCCGCGGGAACATCGTGCGCTCTTGCGACACCTACTTGAAGGCGCAATGTCCGCGCGACGTACCCGCTTCACCCATGAAAATGCGCCTTCTTTGCCTCGCCGGAATCGTACTCGCCCGGTCGGTCCTCGCCGCCGCTCCCGCCGTGGAGGGCGTGGAGCACGTCCGCACCGTCGCCGGCATCGCCGAGTACCGGCTGCCGGTGAACGACCTGAACATCCTGCTCCTCGAGGACCGCTCCGCCCCCGTGCTCACGTTCATGGTCACCTACCGCGTGGGGTCACGGAACGAGGTCACCGGCACCACCGGCGCGACCCACCTCCTCGAACACCTGATGTTCAAGGGCTCGAAGAATTTCCACCCCGGGATCGGCAAGGGCTTCGACACGATGATGGACCGCGTCGGCGGCATCAACAACGCCACCACCTGGCTCGACCGGACCAACTATTACGAGAACCTCCCGAGCGATCACCTGGAGCTCGCGGTCCAGCTCGAGGCCGACCGCATGCGCAACCTGCTGCTGCGCGAGGAGGACCGGAAGCCCGAGATGACCGTGGTCCGCAACGAGTTCGAACGCGGCGAAAACGATCCCGCCTCCGCCCTCGACAAGGAGGTCAACGCCGCGGCGATCATCGCCCACCCCTACCACCATTCGACGATCGGCTGGCGGAGCGACATCGAGCGCGTGCCGATCGAGAAGCTGCGCGAATTCTACGACACGTTCTACTGGCCCAACAACGCCACGGTGACGGTCATCGGCGACTTCCAGTCGCCACAGGCGCTGCAGCTCATCCGGAAGTATTTCGGCGCGATCCCGCGTTCCCCGAAGGCGATTCCGGAGGTTTACACCGAGGAGCCGCCGCAGACGGGCCCCCGCCGCGTGGTGGTGAAGCGCCCCGGCGAGGTCGGCGTCGTGCAGATCGCCCACAAGACCCCCTCGGCGACCCACGCCGACCACGCGCCGCTCGAGGTGCTCTCGGCCATCCTGAGCACCGGCAAGACCAGTCGCCTGTACCGGGCCCTGATCGACAAGAACCTCGCGATCGGCGCCGAGGCCTCGAAGGGCTTCTTCCGCGACCCTGCGCTCTTCAACACGACGGTGATGCTCGCCCCGGGCGTGACGCACGAACAGGCGGAGAAGGTCGTCCTGGCGGAGTTCGAGCGGATAAAAGCCGACGGCGTAACCGACGCCGAGGTCTCGACCGCGATCAACAAGCTGCTCGCCGGAATCGCTTTCGGCCGGGACGGCTCTTTCGCCATCGCCGGCCAGCTCAACGAGGCGATCGCCGTCGGCGATTGGACCCTTTATTCCTCGCTCCTGGAAAAAATCGCCGCGGTGAAGCCCGCCGACGTCCAGCGGGTCGCGAAGGCATATTTCGTCGAGGACCAGAGCACGACGGGCTGGTTCGTCCCGGTCGCCGAAGGGGCGGCGAAAGGTGTCGGCCGAACCTCCCCGGCGGAAGGAACCGCGGGTTGGGCACGTTCGCTCAACCGGGCCCCGCGTTTTTACCGGGATCCGGAATCAACCGACGTGCGGCCGGGCCACTCTGCGCCGACGGCACGCGAATCCGCCGCCGGTGGCGGCCAAACGCCGGCCACTTCAGTTGCCAGCCAAGTGAAGCGCCGCGCGATCGAGGGCTTCGATGTTACGACGCTGAAGACGGGGATCAAGGACGTCGTCACTATCCGCGGTTCGCTCGGCGCGGGAGACGCTTTCAATCCCGCCGCCAACTCCGCGATCGCGGACCTGATGGCCAGCATGCTCGACAAGGGCACGCGGCAGCGGGACAAGTTCGCCGTCGCCGAATTGCTGGAACAGACCGGGGCGACGCTCAGCTTCAGCACCACGTCGCACACACTGAACTTCAGCGCGAAGTGCCTGAGCAAGGATGTTTCGAAAGTGGTGAGTCTGCTGGCGGAACAACTGCGCGGCCCGCGCTTTGACCCGGAGGAGTTCGCCAAGGTGAAGAAGCAGCTCGCGGGGCGCTTCCGGCGGAGCCTGGAAGACACGGATTTTCGCGCCGATTCCGCGTTCAACCGCGCGGTGTTTCCGGAGAACCATCCGAATCGTCCGCCGCAGGGCGACCGCTACCTGGCGGATATCGAGTCGGCCACCTTGGAGGACCTGAAGGCGTTCCACGCTTCCTGCTACGGACCTTCGTCGCTGCGGATCGTGGTGGTCGGGGACGTGCAGGAGGCCTCCCTCGGGGAGGCCGTGGCGGGAGCATTCCGCGGATGGACCGGTGGCAAGGCTTACGCTCCGGCGCCCCGCGCCCCGGCCCTGGGCTCGGGCAAGACCGAGAAGGTCTCGATGCCGGGAAAGACCAGTGTCTCCGTAGTGATCGGTCAGCCCTCGGGCCTCCAGCACCGCGATTCCCAACATCTCGCGTGCAGCATGGGTACGGCGGCGTTCGGCAGCGGATTCTTCTCGGCCCGCCTCCTCGACATCATCCGCAACCGCGAGGGGCTCACCTACGGAATCGGCGCGTCGCTTTCGGCCGACACGTTTTCGGATGGCGCGTGGAGTATCCGGGGCACGTTCGCCCCGGAGTTGCTGGAGAAAGGCCTCGCGTCGGTTCGGCGCGAATTGGACCGCCTGGTCAAGCAGGGCATCACCGAGGACGAGCTGAAGGGTTTCAAAGTGACGCTCTCCGGCGCGCACAAGGTGGGACTGGCCACGACTTCCGGACTCGCCTCCGCGCTGCTCAACGCCCTGCAGCGCGGCTACGGGCCCGAGTGGCTGGACGAGTACCCCCGGCGCTTGGACGCGCTGACGCTCGATCAGGTCAACGCCGCGATACGTACGCGGCTCGATCCGAACCGCATGGTCACCGTCCTCGCCGGAAGCGTTCCCTGAACGGCGCGGGCATCCTCCGGTTAACCCTGATCTGAACGCGGTCCGTCCGTCCGCGTCCGGAGCCAAGCGAGTTTTCGCGTTTCCAAAGCGCCCGGACCCGCGTTGCCTCGTTCCAACATGCCTCTCCGCGTTCTCATTCTCGGCGCCAACGGCTTCATCGGCAGCTCGCTCACCCGCGCGATCCTCGACCGCAAGGACTGGGAGGTGTACGGGATGGACGTCGGCAGCCACAAGCTGGAGGACTCGCTGGGCGATCCCCGCTTCCGGTTCGTCGAGGGCGACATCACGATCAACCGCGAGTGGATCGAGTACCACGTCAAGAAGTGCGACGTCGTCATCCCGCTGGTCGCGATCGCGAACCCGATCCAATACGTGAAGGACCCGCTGCGGGTCTTCGAACTCGATTTCGAGGCCAACCTCGACGTCGTGCGGAAGTGCGCGAAGTACAGGAAGCGCATCATCTTCCCCTCGACCTCCGAGGTCTACGGCATGTCGCCCGACCGGAAGCTCGACGAGTCGACCAGCCCGCTGGTGTACGGCCCGATCGAGCGCCAGCGCTGGATCTACGCCTGCTCGAAGCAGCTGCTCGACCGCGTGATCTACGCGTACGGCGTGCGCGACGGCGTGGATTACACGCTCTTCCGCCCGTTCAACTGGATCGGGCCCAAGCTCGACGACGTGATGGAACCGAAGGAGGGCAGCTCGCGCCTGTTCACGCAGTTCATCTCCAACGTCATCTTCGGCAAGCCGCTGCAACTGGTCGACGGCGGCCGGCAGACCCGGTCGTTCACGTTCATCGACGACGGCGTGGATGCGCTCCTGCGCATCATCGAGAACCGCGACGGCGCGGCGTCGCGCCGCATCTTCAACCTCGGCAACCCCCGCAACGAGGTGAGCGTCCGCGAGCTCGCGAAGCTCATCATCGCGGCGTTCCGCGACTTCCCGGAGTACGCGGACCGCGCGGCCAAGGCGCGGATCGTCGAGGTGCCGTCGGCGAAGTATTTCGGCAAATACTACCAGGACATCCAGAAGCGCGTGCCCTCGATCGCCGCCGCACGGAAGCAGCTCGGCTGGACGCCGAAGGTCGACCTGAAGCGGGCCATCCGCCTCACCCTCGACTATCACCTCGCGCACAAGCACTACCAGCTCGAGTGAGCCGGGCGGCGCGACGACGGAGTTTTCCCCGGCGATGCCCTTGCGACTCGCGCTGAAGGTCGACGTCGACACCGACCGCGGCACGCGGGAGGGCGTGCCCAACCTACTCGCGGATCTGCGGGAGCAAGGGGCGACGGCGTGTTTCCTGTTCTCGCTCGGACCCGACCAGACCGGGCGGGCGATCACCCGCGTGCTCCGGCCCGGGTTTTTCAAAAAGGTGAGCCGCACGAGCGTCGTGAGCATCTACGGCGTGCGCACGCTGTTGAACGGCACGCTGCTCCCGGCGCCGCACATCGGCCGCCGCAACGCCGCGGTGATGCGCGCCGCGCGCGAGGCCGGACACGAGACCGGCATCCACTGCTACAACCACTACCGCTGGCAGGACCACCTGCACGGCATGACCGCCGCCGAGGTCGCGGCCGAGTTCGACGCCGCCCGCGCGGAGTATCGCCGGATCTTCGGCGAGGAAGCCCGCACCGCCGGAGCCGCCGGGTGGCAGAGCAGCGCGCTGAGCCGCGCCGTTTACGACGAAGCCGGGCTGCTCTACTCCAGCGACACCCGTGGCAGCGCGCCGTTTTTCCCGCGAATCGGAGGAACCCTCTTTCGCACGCCCGAGATTCCCAGCACCCTGCCGACCCTCGACGAGCTCATGGGGCGCCCGGAGTTTCCCGACGAGGCGCTCGCCGCACACCTGCTCTCGTTGCTGCGCCCCGACCGGCTGAATGTGTTCACGCTGCACGCCGAGATCGAGGGCATGGGACGGCGCAAAATCTTCCGCGACTTCCTCGCCCGCTGCCGCGATCAGGGCGTGGAGTTCATACGGCTCGATGAGGAGGCGAAGTGCCTGCTGGCGCGTCGGGAAAGTATCCCGGTCTGCGACCAGGTCCTCGCGCCGATTGACGGCCGTAGCGGGTTGGTCGCCACCCAGGCGGCCTGAGCGGCCGCCGGTCCGTTTGACCGCCGCCGGCCGCGACTCCACGGTGGCGCCATGAGAACGCCCCCGGGCATCGCCCCGTTCCTCGCCGCGCTGCTGCTGGCCGCGCCGCTCACCGCCCAGATCGACCGCGTCACTGGACGCGCCTTCGCCACCCGCTCGGAGGTCATCGCCCGCCACGGGATGGTGTGCACCAGCCAGCCGCTCGCGACACAAGTGGGACTCGAAGTCCTCAAGCAGGGCGGATCGGCGGTCGACGCCGCGATCGCGGCCAACGCCGCCCTCGGGTTGATGGAACCCACGGGGTGCGGCATCGGCGGCGACCTCTTCGCGATCGTGTGGGACGCCAAGACGAAGCGCCTGCAC
>JBEGJD010000106.1:0-4811 GCA_041184765.1 Verrucomicrobiota bacterium
AGGACTCCGAGCACCAGATAGACGGCCACCAGCACGCCGAGGATGAGGAGCGGCTGGGCCTGGATCGCGCGCTGGAAGTTTTGCGCGGAGCCGCCCATGCGCACCTGGATCTCGGCCGGCAGCATGATCCCGGCCAAAGCGCGGTCGATTCCACCGAGCGCCTCCTCGATCGCGACGCCCTCGGCCAGCGCGAAGCCGATGTTTTCGGCCGCGAACTGGCTCCGGTGGCGCACCCGGTCGTCGACCTGGGAGAACTCGTAGCGTGCGAACGCCGACAGCGGCACACGGGTGCCGTTGGCACCGACCACCTCCACCTTGTCGAGTACGGTGGGATCGGAGGTGTAACGCGGTTCCAACTCCATCACGACCCGGTACTGATTGAGCCGGTCGTACAAAGTGGCGATCTGCCGCTGGCTGAAGGAATTGTTCAGCACCGAGGAGACCGTCTGCATGTCGACGCCGAGCCGACGCGCGGCCTCGCGGTCGATCTTGAGCGAAACCCGCGCCGTGCCACCCTCGGAGGGCGCCTCCAGATCGGTGATCTCCGGCACCTCGCGCAGCGCCGCGGTGATTCGCGGGATCCAGGTCCGCAGCAACTCCAGGTCGCTCGCCATGAAGGCGAGGTCGTAGGAGCTGCCGTCGGACATGCGCGGAGGATCAATGTCCTGCGCGCCGTAGAGGTAGAGCATGCCGCCGGAAACCTGCGGGGCGGTGGCGCGAAGCCGGTTGACGACATCGTTGGCGGAGGCCTTGCGTTCGGAAAGCGGCTTCAGACGAACCGTCATGCGCGCGTTGCTGAGGCCGGAAGTGCCGCCGGCATAGCCGATGACATCCTGCACGGCGGGATCGGCGAGGATGTGCTTCCGGAAGACCTCGATCTTGGGCCGCATCATCTCAAACGAGAACGCGTCATCGCCGCGGGCGAAACCGAACAACGTGCCGGTGTCCTGGGCGGGCAGAAAGCCCTTCGGGATGCGGACGTAGAGCGCGACGGTCACGGCGATCGTGCCGAGCAGGATGATGAGCGTGAGGGCGGCGTTGCGCAGCACCCAGCCCAGCGAACGCGAGTAAGCCTCGCGCACGCGGCCGAAGACGCGATCGGTGGCACGGCTCAGCGGACTCTCGGCGGCCGTGTCGCGCCGCCGCAGCCAGCGGCTGCAGAGCGCGGGCGTGAGCGTCAGGGAGACCACCAGCGATACCAGCATCGCGGCGGCGAGGGTGATGGAGAACTCCCGGAAGAGTTTCTCGACCAGACCGCCCATGAACAGGATGGAGACGAAGACCGCGACCAGCGCCAGGGTCATCGCCAGCAGCGTGAAGCCGACCTCGCCCGAGCCGCGGATGGCGGCGCGGTAGGGCGAGAGCCCGCGCTCGATGTGACGGGTGATGTTCTCGAGCACCACGATGGCGTCGTCGACCACGAGCCCGGCCGCGACGATCAGCGCCATCAGCGACAGGTTGTTGAGCGAGAAGCCGTAGAGGTACATCACGCCGAAAGAGCCGATGACCGACACCGGGATCGCCAGGCACGGGATGAGCGCGGCGCGGGCGTTGCCAAGGAACAGAAAGACCACGAGCATCACGAGGCCCGCCGCGATGAAGAGAGTGCGCTGCGATTCGCGCAGCGTGGCGCGGATGCCGGGCGAGCGGTCCATGACCACCGCCAGGTCGGCGTCGGCGGGCAGGAGGGCCCGCAGGGCGGGAAGCTGCGCGTTGATGGCGTCGATCGTCTCGATGATATTGGCGCCCGGCTGGCGGCTGATGTTCAGCAGCACGGCCGGCCGGTCGTTGTGGAAGCCGACGCTGTGACGGTCCTCGACCGAGTCGGTGACCGTAGCGACATCGCCCAGGCGGACCGGGGAGCCGTCGCGGTAGCGGATGACGAGGCCGAGGTATTCCTCGGCGCGCCGGAGCTGGCTGCTGATGTGTACCTCCCAAGTGCGGTCGCCGTCGCCGATGACGCCGCGCGGCCGCAGGGAATTGGTGCTGGAGATGGCGCGCCGCACCTCGTCGAGGGCGATGCCGTAGTGCGAAAGCGCGTGGGGGTTGAGCTGGACGCGCACCGCCGGCAGCGAGCTGCCGCCGGCGGAGACCTCGCCCACCCCGTTGATCTGGGCGATCTTCTGGGCGAGGATCGTGACCGCGAAATCGTAGAGCTTGCCCGGCGCCATGTTCGGCGAGCTGAGCGCGAGCGCCATGATGGGCGCCTGGGCGGGGTTGGACTTGCGGAAGGTCGGGTTGCCCGGCATGCCGGCGGGCAATTCGCCGCGCGCGGCGTTGATGGCCGCCTGCACGTCACGCGCCGCCTCGTCGATCTTCCGGTCGAGGGAGAACTCGAGCGTCACGCTCGTCGCGCCCTGGCGGCTGTCGGAGTAAATGCCCGAGACCCCCGCGATGCTGCCCAACGCCCGCTCAAGCGGCGCGGCCACGTTGGCCGCCATCGTCTCCGGGCTGGCGCCCGGCAGCGACGCGCTGACGCGAATCGTCGGGAAATCAACCTGCGGCAGCGGTGAAACCGGCAGCAAGCCATAGGCGAGCGCCCCGACCAGCACGAGACCCACGGCCACCAGGCTGCTGGCGACCGGGCGGCGGACGAAGGGCCGCGACAGGTTCATGCCCGGGCGGCCTCCGGCGCCGCCGCACCGGAGGAGGCGCGACGGCGGGCGCGGGTCCGCGAGGCGACGCGATCAAAGAAAAGATAGACCACGGGCGTGGTGAAGAGCGTGAGCACCTGGCTGGCGAGGAGACCTCCCACCATCACAATACCGAGCGGCTGGCGCAACTCGGCCCCGGAACCGGAGGAGAACATCAGCGGAAGCGCGCCGAACAGCGCGGCCAGCGTGGTCATCAGGATCGGCCGGAACCGCAGCAGCGCGGCCTGCCGGATTGCTTCCCGCGGGGACAGCCCGTCCCGCCGCGAGGCCTCGAGAGCAAAATCGACCATCATGATACCGTTCTTCTTCACGAGGCCGATCAGCAGGATGATCCCGATGATCGCGATCATGTCGAGGGGCCGGCCGGTAACCCAGAGCGCGAGCAGGGCCCCGACGGTGGCGGAGGGTAGCGTCGAAAGGATCGTGATCGGATGGATGCTGCTCTCGTAGAGCACGCCCAGCACGATGTACATGGTCACGATCGCGGCGAGGACCAGCAGCAGCGTGCTCGAGAGGGAATTCCGGAACGCCTGAGCGGCCCCTTGAAACCGCATCTCGATCGCCGCCGGCAGCTCTTCCGCGGCCGCCGCCGCCTCGATGGCCTTGACCGCCTCACCAAGCGAGCCGTTCCCGCCGAGGTTGAAGGAAATCGTAACCGCCGGGAACTGACCGACATGGTTGATCAGCAGCGAGGTGGGGCGCTCGGTCACGCGGGCGACGCTCGCCAACGGCACCGGCCGCCCGGAACGCGTCCGCACGAAGATGCCACCCAGCACCCCAGGCCCGGTCGTGAAACGCGGATCCACCTCGAGTACGACGCGGTACTGGCTGGTGTGCGTGAACAACGTCGAGACCTGCCGTTGTCCGAAAGCGCTGTAGAGCGCGTCGTCGATGTCAGCCACGGTCACGCCCAGCCGGCTGGCGGCGTCGCGGTCGATCTCGACGTAGGCCTGGAGTCCCTCGGCCTGCAGGTCGCTCGCGACGTCGGACAATTGCGGCAGCTCCTGCAGCCGGTTGACCAGCCGGGGCGTCCATTCCTCGAGGAGCTTCTCGTCGGGACAGGTGAGAGTGAACTGGAACTGGGTGCGGCTCACGCGATCCTCGATGGTGAGTTCCTGCACCGGCTGGAGGTATAGGGCGATGCCACCGACCGAGCGCGTCGAGTCGCGCAGGCGGTCGATGACCTGTTTGGCGGTTTCCCGCCGCTCGCCGTGGGGCTTCAGGTTGATGAGCATGCGACCGCTGTTGAGCGTGCTGTTGGTACCGTCGACCCCGATGAAGGAGGAAAGGCTTGAAACCGCCGGATCCTCGAGGATCCGCGCCGCGAGCGCCTGCTGGCGCTCCGACATGGAAGCGAAGGAAACCGACTGCGGCGCCTCGGTGACACCCTGAAGCGCGGCATTATCCTGCACGGGAAAGAACCCCTTCGGCAGGCCGGCCCAGAGGAGAGCGGTGAGCAGGAGCGTGCCGACCGTGACGCCGAGCGTCATCCGCTGGCGCTCCAACACCCAGTCAAGCCAGACGCCGTAGCGCTCGATCACGCGGTCGAGGAAGCCGGGGGCGCCGGCCGCGGCGTGGTGCCCGGCGTTCTCCGGCAGCATGCGCGCGCACATCATCGGCGTCAGCGTAAGGGAGACGACGAGGGAGATCAGGATCGAGACCGCGAGGGTGATGGCGAACTCGTGGAAAAGCCGTCCGACGACATCGCCCATGAAGAGCAGCGGAATGAGCACCGCGATGAGCGAGATCGTGAGCGAGACGAGCGTGAAGCCGATCTGGGCGGCGCCCTTCAGGGCGGCCTGCATCGGCGGCTCCCCCTGCTCTCGGTAGCGCGCGATGTTTTCCAGCATCACGATGGCATCATCGACCACGAAGCCGGTCGCGATCGTGAGCGCCATCAGGGTGAGGATGTTGAGCGAGAATCCCGCGAGGTGCATCACGCCGAACGTGCCGATGAGCGACAGCGGCACCGCGATGCTGGGAATGATCGTCGCGGCGACGTTCCGCAAAAAGATGAACGTGACCAGCACCACCAGCAGCACGGCGAACACGAGCTCATGCTGCACCGAGCGAACCGAGGAGCGGATGCTCTGGGTGCGGTCGGTGAGAACCTTCATCTCGACCGCCGCGGGCAGGTTGGCGGAGAGCTGCGGCAGC
>JBEGJD010000107.1:0-4557 GCA_041184765.1 Verrucomicrobiota bacterium
CACCGGGCTGGGCCGGGCTTTTGCCGAGATACTCCTCGCGGACGGGGTGAGGGTCTGGGGCACCTCCCGTGATACGGCGCGGCTCGCGAGCTTGGCCGCGAAGCACCCGGACAACTTCACCGCTGTCGCCCTCGACCTCCGCGACGCCACGGCCGCGGTCGCGGCTTTTCGTGCGGCCGAAAAAGAAGCCGGAGGTTTCGACGTTGTGGTCAACAACGCAGGCTACGGCGCATTCGGCGGTTTCGCATCAGCGGACTTCACCGCCTGGCGCTCGCAACTCGAGGTGATGCTCGTGAATACCGCGGCGCTCGCCCACGTGGCTCTGCCCGGCATGCTCAACCGGGGACGCGGGGCGCTGGTCAACATCTCGTCCCTCGCCGCCGAGTTTCCCCTGCCCTTCCAGCCCGCCTACAACATGGCCAAGGCGGGCCTCTCGGCCCTGAGCGAAAGCCTGATGATCGAGACCCGCGGCACCGGCGTCATCGTCCTCGATGTGCGCCCCGGCGACTACCGCACCGACTTCGAGGGCTCCGTCGCACGGCTGCCGGGTGCGGATGCGCCGCACGCCATGCGCGCGTGGGCGGCGTTCGAGGCGATGATGCGCTCCGGGCCCCATCCCGACCACGCCGCGGCCGCGCTGCGCCGTGCCCTGCTCCGCAACCGCTCGGCCACCGTGCGCACGGGACGGTTTTTCCAAGCGGTCGCCGGGCCGCTCCTCGCCCGATTCGCCCCGCTGGCGCTGAGCCGCCGGATCCAGGCGCGTTATTTCGGATTGGACTGAGCACCCCATGGCGAAGGTCCGTATCCTTGTCCTTACTTCCAGCACCGGCGGCGGCCACGACGCCCGCGCCGACGCCTTCGCGGAATGGTGCTTCCAGCTCTACGGGCACGATGTCGATGTCCGCATCGAGCAGATGCTGGAAAAGTCCTCCCTCGTTCACCGCAGCGGCGTGAGCCTCTACAATCTCATCCAGCGCCGCGCCCCGTGGGTGCACACGCTTTTCTACGCCACCGTCGAGATCCTGAGCTACCTCAACCACCGCTCGGTCAGCATCGGCGGGTCTTACTACGGGCGCGTGATCCGGGAGTACCGCCCGCACTTGGTCTTCAGCGTGCACGACTGCCTCAACCGCGGCTATTTCCAGGAAGCACGTCGCCTGCTCGGCGAGAATGCGGTGCGCTGCGCCACTTATTGCGGCGAGTTCTCCGGCGGCTGGGGCTACTCGCGCAACTGGATCGAACCCACCGCCGACCTCTACATTTCCCGCACGCCCACGGCGCGTGATTACGCGGTGAAATGCGGCATCCCGCCGGAACGCGCCCGGGTTCGCGGCCACCTGATGCGTCCGCGTTCCCACCTCGAGTCGCTCGGCGCCGCGGGCTGTCGCGCCTACCGTCGCGACGTGCTCGGACTGGAGCCTGACCGATTCACGGTCTTCCTCGCGACCGGAGCGAACGGCGCCAACAACCACGCGCAACTTCTCCCCGCCCTCGTCCGCCACGCCGGGCGCATCCAGGCGATCGTGATCTGCGGACGCAATCGCGAGGCCTACAACCAACTCATCCACTGGCGTTCGGAGCACCCCGAGTTCACCTGCCACATCCAAGGCTACTCCGACGATGTGCACCTGCTGATGCAGGCCAGCGACGCCATCGTGACGCGCGGCGGCACCACCACGTGCGCTAAGGCCCTGCATTTCAGCTGTCCGATCATCTTCAACGCCTTCGGCGGCATCATGCCGCAGGAGCGGCTCACGTGGAAATTCTTCCGCAACGGCGCCGCCTGCGAGAAGATCGAGGACGCCGCGGATTTCGCCCGCATCATCGACACATGGATGGCCGATCCCGCCTCCTATGCGCGCGTTCGAGAGCATTTCCTTCGCCTGCGCTACGAGGAGGACCCCACGGTGGTGATCGACGAACTCGTGGCCTTGGCGAACTCGGTGGCTGCAGAAGAGCTCCGCCGGCGTCCATTTCCTCCGAGCGCGACGGGAAGCGGGGCCGGTACGTGACCGCAAGCGGGCCGGAACGCGTCAAAAAAGCGCTGTCGCCCTTGGTTCCGGACTGCTAGCGATTCCGGACCTTGTCCGCCGAATCGCCCGTCATCGCCTACTTCTTCACGACGTTCCCGAAGTCCACGGAGACTTTTCTCCAGCGGGAGATCGTGGCCATGAAGGGTCTTGGGGCGCGGATGCGGATCTACTCCCTTTGGGGCGGCTCCACCTCTTTCCGCGGACTGCCCGTCCAGCGCTTTAACAAGTGGCGGCTGCTCACCTTGTTCTGGCTCATCCCCTACGAGGCGTCGCGCCGGCCCGCGGTCCTGCGCCAGCTCCTCCACGGGCTGTTCACGCGCCGCGCGCCTTCGTGGATTAATTTCTGGGAAAACATGCTCGGCGCCGGTTTCGCCTGCGTGGTGGCGCGGGAATTCCGCCGTGATCCTCCCGACCACATCCATGCGGCGTGGGGCGGCGGGCCCGCCACCGCCGCATGGCTGCTCTGGCGCATCGACGGCCACAGCTTCAGCGCCGCCGCGCACGCCTACGACATCTTCGAGCACGGCGGCGATTGGTGGCTGCGCGATAAGCTGGAGCATGCCGCCTTCACGCACACTTCCACGGATATGGCTCGACGCGCGCTCATCGAGCGCGGGATTGCGGCGGAGAAAATCGTCTGCATCCGCCGCGGTCTCGACCGGCTGCCGGTGTTAAAACCGCTGAAACCCGGGCGCCAGCCCATCCAACTCGTCAGCGTCGCCCGGCTGGTCGAAAAAAAGGGCCTCGATCACCAGTTGCGCATCTACGCCGCCCTGCGTGCCGCCGGGGTCCCTTTCTCCGCCCGGATCATCGGGGACGGACCGCTCCGCGCGGAGTTGGAGAACCTCGCCGGCCGGCTCGGGATCGCGGCCGACGTCACGTTCACCGGACACCTGCCCCAACACGAGGTTTGGAGCCAATTGGTTTGGGCCGACGTTCTATTGCACACGGGGGTGATCGCCCCGAGCGGCGACCGCGACGGTCTGCCCAATGTCATTCCCGAGGCGATGTCCGCCGGCGTTCTGGTGGTCACTTCCCCCGCGGCCGCGACTACCGAGGCGATCACGCAAGGCGTCACGGGCCTCGTCATACCCGTCGAGAACACCGCCGACTGGGTTTCGGCGATCCGCCGGCTCTCCGTCGATGACGCCTTCGCCGAAAAACTCCGCGGCGCGGCCCGTCACTGGGTGGAGGAGAACTTCGACGCCCATCGCAACGCGGCGCGGCTCCTGGGGAAGTTCCGCGAGCACGCGCCGCGGTCCAGTTCGCAGGAGCCAGTTACGGCGGTTCCAGCTTCATGATCTTTCTGGACACCACCAAGTCGTCCGACGCGCGCCACCGGTCCGGCCTCACGCGCGTGACGACCCGGCTGGCCGCCGCTTTGGGGGAGGCGGCGAGGCCGGCGCGCTGGGAAGCCGCCAAAAGACGCTTCTTAGCCGATGACGACGGTGTCCCGGGAAGTAACGACTGGCTCCTCACCGCAGAACTATTCTCCGAGGACGAACGTCCGGGGTTGTCAGAGTTCATCGCCCGGAAGGGCTGCCGCACCGCGGCCATTTTTCACGACGCGATCCCGCTACGCTTCCCGCACACCACCTGGCCGAAGAGCGTCGCCCGGCATCCCGGCTACCTGAAGCTGCTCGCGAGCTTCGACCGGATCTGGGCTGTGTCGCGCGCGAGCCGCGACGAACTCACGGGTTACTGGCGGTGGTTGGGAGTGGAACGGACGCCACCGGTCGACGTTCTCGCGCTCGGCGCGGACTTCGACGGCGCGCCGCGCGCCAGGTCTCCCCGCTCCACATCGCCGACGCTTGTGTGCACGGGAATCCTGGAGCCGCGCAAGAACCAGACCTTCATCGTGGATGTTTGTTCACACCTCTGGCGGAGCGGGCTGCACTTCGAACTGCACCTGGTGGGCCGCGTGAATCCGCATTTCGGGGAACCCGTTTTACGACGGGTACGGGAGGTGGAACGCGAGTTCCCCGGTCGCGTTCACCACCACGAAGGCGTTTCGGACGAGAAGCTTGCCCAGCTGCTCAGCTCCGCGCGCGCCACGGTTTTCCCAACCCGCGCCGAGGGGTGCGGGCTACCGTTGCTCGAATCGCTGTGGCGCGGTGTCCCGTGCGTCTGCAGCGACCTCCCGGTGTTGCGGGAAAACGCGGATGGCGGCGGCTGCGTGGCGGTGCCACAAGACGACACCGAGGCATGGGAAAACGTCCTGCGCCGGATTCTCCTCGAGGACGGATTTCACGCGGAACTGGTGCGGTCGGCCCACGCCCGCCCGCTGCCTTCTTGGTTGGATTCCGCAGGTGCCCTTCGCGCCGGACTCGGCGCTTGAACCGGCGGCCGCGCCTCAACGCGTCTTCACGCCCTTGACCGCCGCACCCGCCGCGCCGGGGCTGGCGCCACTCTTCCCCTCGAGCGTGCTGATCGCCCCTTCCCGCACCGCCTTCACCGCGGGCGAGCTCTGCGGAATCTCAATCTTGGTCTCCAACTTGGTGTCGGTGCCGATGTGCTCCGAGGC
>JBEGJD010000108.1:0-5249 GCA_041184765.1 Verrucomicrobiota bacterium
ATCGTAACCGACGCCAAGGCCCCCGCCGATCTTGTCACCGCCCTCCGCGCCCAAGGCCTGCAGGTGATCGTGGCGGGAACACCGGCCTGATTACGACGGAAGCACCCGCTTCGCCCCCGCTCTGCGACTCCTGCGCCTCTTGGCGGCTATTTCTCGGTTGGCCTCGAGAACGCGCAAGACGCGCAGAGGTGAAGCGGGAACAGGAGCAAACGAAGGGAACGAAGAAGGGACTCGCCGATTTAAGCCCGAAAGCCCGCGGCGTATTCGTGATCGGCGTGATCGGTGACATCCGTTGTTAAGACCCCGGAGCCACCCCGCCCCGCTCTTCGCCGGGCTTGCTGTACTGGTTCTCGTGCTCTCGTGGCTGCTACACTCGCTCGGCGTAGCGGTGCAGAACCCGTCGACGGGCAAAGTCGTCACGGTGGTGAACCTGTTGTCGCTGGACGGTCTGCATCGCGCGCTGCTCGACCCAGTGAAGAACTTCCTGGCGTATCCTCCGCTGAGCATCTCGCTGTTCTGCCTGCGCGGCATCGGGATCGCAGAAGTATCAGGTCTGATGAGCGCGTGCCTGCGGCTCGCCGTGCTCGCTTCGCCCGCGCAGCTGATCACGCCGATGGAGGTGCTCGCCGGCGTGCTGCCCAACGCCGGTAGCGAAGTCGGCTTCATCACGCCGCTGATGATTCACTTCCCACTGATCGTGACCTTCGCGCAGAGCTACGAGCCTAAGGCCGGCATCGGGAAGAAGATCGCCACGATGCTCCCCTACTCGCTCTGGTTCACCCTCGCGTGGACCGCGCTTTTGATCGTCTGGATCGCGCTTGGCATGCCGAAGGAACCCGGCACGCCGCTGTTCCTCGCGAAGTAATTCCCGAAACGTCCGGGAAAGACCCCGCGGGCGCGAAACCGCGCCCACGGGAAGAAATCAAACGCGCGGACCGCCCTGCGCGAGGTGACGCGCGCGGAGACGGAGGCCGTTGAGGCGGATGAAACCGCCGGCGTCGCTCTGGTTGTACCAACTCTTCACGCCCTCCATCGAGGCCACGTTCATGTCGTAGAGCGAGTACTTCGACTTCCGGCCGCAGGTGATGATGTTCCCCTTGTAGAGTTTCAGCCGCACGGTGCCCGTGACATGACGCTGGCTCTCGTCGACCAGCGCCTGCAGGGCCTCGCGTTCGGGGGCGAACCAGAACCCGTAGTAGACCAGTTCGGCGTACTTCGGGATAAGCGAGTCGCGCAGGTGCATGACCTCGCGGTCCATGGTGAGCGACTCCACCTGGCGGTGGCCCTGCATGAGGATCGTGCCACCCGGCGTCTCGTACACGCCGCGCGACTTCATTCCGACGAAGCGGTTCTCGACGAGGTCGACCCGGCCGATGCCGTGCTTGCCGCCAAGCTTGTTCAGGGTCTTGAGCACGCCGGCGGGCGACATGCGCTTGCCGTTCACGGCGACGCAGTCACCGCGCTCGAAATCGAGTTCCACGTACTCGGCCTTGTTGGGAGCATCCTCCGGCGAGACGGAGAGCTTGAACATCCCCTTGTTCGCTTTGGTCGTCGGGTCGAACCACGGATCCTCAAGGATGCCGGCCTCGTAGGAGATGTGGAGCAGGTTGCGATCCATCGAGTACGGCTTCTTGAGCGAAGCCTCGACCGGGATCTTGTGCTCCTGGCAGTACGCGATCATCTCCGCGCGGCCCGGGAAGAGGTTGCGGAACTCCTCGATCTTCCACGGCGCGAGGATCTGCAGGCGCGGGTTCAGCGCCATGTAGGTGAGCTCGAAGCGGCACTGGTCGTTGCCTTTGCCGGTCGCGCCGTGCGCCACGGTGTCGGCCTTCTCCTTGCGCGCGATGTCGACCTGCGCTTTCGCGATGAGCGGCCGGGCGATCGAGGTGCCGAGGTAGTACTGGCCCTCGTAAACCGCGTTGGCGCGGATCATCGGGTAGATGAAGTCGCGCGCGAACTCCTCCGTGAGGTCGAGGGTGTAGTGCTTCGACGCGCCGGTCATCCGCGCCTTGCGCGGCAGGCCGTTCAGCTCCTCCTCCTGGCCGATATCGGCCGCGAAAGTGATGATCTCCGCGTCGTAGGTCTCGCGGAGCCACTTGACGATGACGGACGTGTCGAGTCCGCCCGAGTAAGCGAGGACGATTTTCATGGTAAAACGAAGGGGGCTGGAGGCCGTCTCAGCGGCGCGCCAGCGCGGCGAGGATGGCCTTCTGCATGTGCAGGCGGTTCTCGGCCTGGTCGAAGATGATCGAACGCGGCCCCTCGAGCACTTGCTCGGTGACTTCCTGGCCCGCATGCGCCGGCAGGCAATGCATGAAAAGGGCGCCGGGCTTGGCGGCGGCGCAGAGCTCCTCGGTGACACGGAAAGGCGTCATCACGCGGATGCGCTCCTCGGTCTCCTCCTCCTTGCCCATGCTCACCCAGACGTCGGTGTAGATCACGTCGGCGTCCTTCACCGCCGCCCAGGGATCGGTGGTGAACTCGTAGCCGTTGGCGAAACCCTCCTCCTTGAGCAGCTGGTTGAACTCCGGCGCGGCATCGAAGCCCGGCGGGCCAGCCAGCGAGATCTTCATGCCGAGCAGGTTGGCGCCCATGATCCACGAGTTGGCGACGTTGCAGCCGCGGTCACCCACGAACGCGATCTTGCGGCCCCGCAAGGAGCCGGTGAGGTCGGTTCCTCCTTTGCTCCATCGCTCGGCGAGGGTGAAGGCGTCGGCGAAGATCTGACACGGATGCAGCAGGTCGGTCAGCGCGTTGATGACCGGGATGCTTCCACGGGCGGCCAGTTCCTGCACCTCCCTATGGTCGTGGGTGCGGATGACGAGCCCGTGGATGAAACGCGAAAGGACGCGCGCGGTGTCGGCCACCGTCTCGCCGCGACCGAGCTGGATGTCGTTGCGATTGAGGAAAAGCGGGTTGCCACCGAGCTCGTGGATACCGACCTCAAAGGAAACGCGGGTGCGGGTGGACGACTTGGAGAACAGGAGCGCCCATGTCTGGCCTTCCAACGGCCGGGCATGACGACCCCGGGTGGCCTTCAACTCGCGCGCCTGCTGGAACAGGGCCTCGAGCTCGGACCGACCAAAGTCGGTTTCCTTGAGGAAGTGCTTCATGGAAACGGTAGAAAAAAGGCCAAACCCAGCCGCGGAACGAGTGAAAAATGGCCTTTCCCGCCGAACGGTCCGCAGGTGCGGAAAGTTGAAGTTGGAAGCTGAGGTCGAGACGGAGGCGGCCTTTTTCGCGGCGGCGGAAGGGGCTCATCCGGGCGCGAAGCGACTGCGCAGGTATTTAATGGACAAGACACTTACGCATCCAAAAGCGGCTGGAAAAACCATCCGCCGATCAGATGGATCAGGATGCAGAAGGCCTATCGCGCCCGCCTGGGCCGTGTCGTTTTCTCGGAAAGCATCACCGGCTGCACCGCGAGCGGTTGCCTAATGACGCTTAGGAATCAGTCCGCGGACTTCTTTTTCCGCTTAGCCGCCGGGACACGAGTGGTCTTGGCCTTGGTCGCGGGAGCCTTGCGGGGCCGGCTCGCGGCGGCGCGGCGCGGCTTCTTGGCGGGCTTATCCTGAAACGCAGCCGCCGGTAGCTCGGCGGCGTCGCGCCACAGGCGTTCCAATCCGTAGCGCTCCCGCACCTCACCCATGAAAACGTGCACCATCACGTCGAAGGCATCGATGACCTCCCAGCCGCTCTCCTGCCCGCGCTCGATCCCGACGATACGCTCCTGGGCGGCGTCGATGACCTTCTCCAGCTCGATGCGCAAAGCGCGCAGATGCGGCTCCGAGGTCGCGGTCGCGATGATCAGGTAATCCGTGATCGAGGACTGCGCGGAGACATCAAGGACGCGGATGTCACCCGCCTTCTTATCGTCGAGGATGCGGTGACAGGCGCGGGCCAGAGCGAGCGCGCGGGGATTTGAGACGTTCATGCGTTGTCGCGATACAGGTCGTGCTGGCGGATGTAAACGATCGCCTTGTGAGGCACGAAGTAATCGAGAGAGAGCCCGCGGCGGGTGCGCTCGCGAAGTTCGGTGGAACTGATCGCGAGAAGGTGGCCGTCGCAGCGATGGAGGCGCAGCCCGGGGATGTCGGGCGTGGCCTTCAAGGGGAACCCGGGGCGCTCGAGGAAGATGAACTCCACGAGCTTCGCCAACTCGCCGATCTCGCGCCAGAGGTGGAGCTTCGGCAGCTGGTCGCCGCCGATGATCCAGTAGAGTTGGTCGTGCGGGTAAAGCGCGCGAAAGTGGCGGGCAGAGTCGATGGTGTAGCTCACGCCGCCCCGCAGCAGTTCCACATCTGAAATCTCAAAACGCCGGTCCCACTCGATCGCGGAACGCAGCATCGCGAGACGGTCGGTGGCCGACGATTGCACGTCATTGGGCTTCAGCGGCGCCTGTGCGGCAGGCACGAAAATGAGCCGATCAAGATGGTGCTGCTCGTAGGCGTCCTGCGCGGCAAGCAGGTGACCGAAATGCACGGGATCAAAGCTCCCGCCGAGAAGACCGATTTTCACCGCGCGGAACGTGCGAGGGGCCTCTGGCACCCGCAAGGCCCAAGTGGGCCACCGACGTTTGGCTGGAGTCCCAGCGATGCCTCGGCTTCCCTCCTCGCGCGCCCGGGTGGTGGAATGGCAGACACTGGGGACTTAAAATCCCCTGACTGAAAAGTCGTGCGGGTTCGACCCCCGCCCCGGGCACCATCCTTCGCTCGGCGAGCTTCGGCTGGTACAGCCGGCCTTCGCCGAACCTGCGGCTACCGGATCGGGTGATTCGTCGAGCGAGGCCGGCCGGGAAAATTCCGTCGCGCCGCGGGACGTTTGGTGTTTCGCACGGGGCGGCGCATGAACGTCTACTCCAAATTCGAGACCGAGCTCGCGGTGCGGCCGGATGACATCGACCTCTACCAGCACGTGCACAGCACGCGCTACCTCGACTACGTGCTGGCGGCGCGGTTCGAGCAGATGGAGAAGAACTACGGCATGTCCATGCAGGCGTTCGCCGACCGCGGACTCGGCTGGTGGATGACGACCGCCACCATCCACTACAAGCGCCCGCTCGGCTGGGGTGACCGCATGATCGTGCGGTGCTGGATCGACCATTTCACGGAGACCGGCTGTCGCGTGGACTTCGAGATCGAGAAGCAGCCCACCGGAAAACGCGTCTGCGACGGGCATTGTTCCTACACGCTCGTGACGCTCGCCACGGGGCGTTCGACCCCGATCCCCGAGGACGTCCGCGCGAAGTA
>JBEGJD010000109.1:0-6308 GCA_041184765.1 Verrucomicrobiota bacterium
ACCGTGGCCAACAGGATACAGCCCACCAATCCCCAGTGATGCAGGACGAACTTGAGCGGATCCGTGAGCGCGGCGGCGTCTTCCGTCACAAAGAACGGCCACGCCGGCCACAGCCCGGGCAGAACGATCGCCGCCCAGGTGGTCAGTTTCGACCGCACGATCTTCTCAAGGAAGGAAGTCATCGGACGAAGCCCCCCCGCCACGAACAGCCCACGTCCACTCCCCGCGTTCCTGATTTCCAGATTCCCCCCAAAAGCCATCCGGCCTTCCGGCTTTCCTCATTACCCGACTCTTCGGAGCTCATCTCCGATACCATTCCGCTCCGTGACCTCGGATCGCCTCTCCGTGCCCTCTGTGTCCCCAGCTCGGGATCACCCGCCTGAGGATTTGTTGGGCTGTAATCTCCGCCGGATCCGAGAGAGTTGCCCGGGCTCATACCACGCACGTCAGGTCGGCGGGGCTAAAACAGCTTCCGCGGATCCATGCCGGCGTAGAGGGACGCCACCTGTTTCCCATAGCCGTTGAACGGAAGCGTCTTCTGCCGCATGCCCAGCGCGCCTCCGGCGCCGATCACACGCTCGCTAGCCTGCGACCAGCGGGGATGATCCACCTCGGGGTTAACGTTGGCGTAAAAACCGTACTCGCGCGGATTCATCGCCTGCCACGAGTTCACGGGCTGGCGGGAGAGGAATTCGATCTTCACGATCGATTTGCCGTACTTGAAACCGTACTTCCACGGCACGACGAGCCGCAGCGGCGCGCCGTTCTGGTTCGGGATCGGTCGTCCGTAGATGCCGGTGGCGATGAATGACAGCTCGTGGTTCGCTTCGTCCAGCCGCAGCCCCTCGAAGTAGGGCCAGTCGAGCACCTCGCTACGCTGGCCGGGAACGTTTTTCGGATCGTTGAACGTGGTGAAGGAAACGAATTTCGCCTCGGGCTTGGGATCCGCGAGCGCGATGAGCTTGGAGAGCGGAAAACCGTCCCAAGGGATCACCATCGACCACGCCTCCACGCAACGGAAGCGGTAGACGCGCTGCTCCACGCCGCCGAGTTTCGTCACGAGGTCGTTGGCATCGATCTTCAGCGGATTCCGGCAGAGACCCGTGATCTCGACCGTCCACGGTTCCGTCTTCCATCCGCGGTTGGCGTTCACCTTCGGCTGATCCTTGGCCGTGCCGAACTCGTAGAAATTGCAGTAGCTCGTGATCAGCTCGTAGGCCGTCGGCTTGAGCGCGGGATCACGGTAATCGGGATTCACCCGAGTGGGAAACCCCGCCGTCGTCGCGCGCAACGCGGCGGGCAGCAGCACCGCACCGCCGGCCGCCGCGGCCGATTTCAGAAAGTCACGCCGCGGCCGCAACGTGTAGTCACGCTCGGGCGTGACGGCCGATTCGGGCAACTCCCAGTCCTTCGGTACGCGGATGTGCATGGCGGGTTACGGTGGGTTGTGGCGGACGCCAGCCGCCGGGGTGGCGACTGACGACGAACCGACAAAAACCACCCCCGGCCCGCTGGCAAACCGGATGACGGTCCGCCGTCAGACGCCCCAGTTGTCGCGATAACGCTCGCGCGTGAGCCAGCGCGAGTCCCCGCCGCTGTTGAACCCGGCGAACTTGTTGCGCACCGGATCCCACTTGGCGTTGGCGCCGTAGTGGTAGGCGAAGTTCATCACGTGGCAGGCAATCGCGGTGCTGGCGCCGATCGCGACGTCGCAAATCGGGCGCTTACGCGAGACCACCGCGTCCATGAAGTCCTGGAAGTGGCTCTTGCTGTTGTAGAGCTTCACCTTGGCGTCGGCGAGGAACTCGCGCTCGGTGAGGGTGACCTCGCGCTCGAGCGACGTGCCCTTGTCGACCTCCTTGTCCCAGAATTTGTGGATCACCTTGGTGTCGCGGACGAACTCGAACTTGCCGCGGTTCACGTGGATCTCGCCCTCGGTGCCGTAGAACGAGACGCCCTTCCCCTTCACGTGCGTGAGCACGGTGCCGTCGGCGTAGATCAGCTGCGCGCCGCGCTTCGCGGTCTGCCAGTCGCGCGGGGCGCGCACCTCGACAGGACCGTTCTCGTCCTTGTCGAGCGCCCACTGGGCGATGTCGATATGGTGGGCGCCCCAGTCGGTGATCATCCCACCGCCGAACTCCCACGTGTTGCGCCAATGCGGGAAATGATTGTGGACCCCGCGCGGCGAGAGCATCGGGTTGTAGTTCACCAGCGGGCCCGGGCCGCACCAGAGGTTCCAGTCGAGACCCGGCTCAAGCGGCTCGGCCGGCTTGTCGTAGGGCTGCGCGGGATCACCGAACGAGACGCCGACGGCGTGGACGCGGCCGATGAGACCGTTGCGCACGAGTTCGGCGGCAACGCGGAACTCCTTGGATGAGCGCTGCTGCGAACCCACTTGGAAAACACGCCCCGTGGCGCGCACGGCCTTCACGAGCTCCACCGCCTCCCGGACGTTGTGGGTCAGCGGCTTCTCGCAGTAGACGTCCTTGCCGGCCCGCACCGCCGCGATCGCGATGAAGGCGTGCCAGTGGTCGGGCGTGGCGATGAGCACGATGTCGATGTCCTTCCGCGCGAGGAGCTCGCGGAAATCGGTGTAGGCGGCGCAGCCTTTGTAGGACTCACCGGTCTTCTTCGCGTAGGCCTCCTCGATGCGCCGGCGCTGGTGTTCGCGGCGGGTGGTGTCGACGTCGCACACCGCCACGATCTGCACGTCGTCGCGCGGGAGCAGGTTGCCGACGTGGCCGTGCATCTGCTTGCCCATGCCGATGCAGCCGACGTTGAGCCGCTTGGAGGGCGCGGTCGTCTGCGACCAGACACGGCCCGGCAGTACGAGCGGGGCGGATAGGAGCGCGGCTCCTTGCAGGAAGCGGCGGCGGGAGAAGTCGGGGGATTTCATGGGGAAAGTGAGATGGTGGGATGACCGGCAAGACGTCCGGAGGCGCGGCGGGTTGCCGAAGGGTGAAGAATCAGCGGCCAAACTCGAGGAATCCGAACCGCGCGGGCTGGTGGAACCCGTTCAGGATCGGCGCGCTCCAGCTGAGCATTTCCACGGGATGCCCCGTGCCGCGGTTGAAACGGTAGAAGTTCGCGCGCCAGATCTCGCCGGGCTTCGGCGCGGGACCGCCGAGATCGGCGAAAGGAATGGAAACCTCCACCTGCCACGAATCGTCGCGGTCGTCGGACTTCTGGACGGTGCCGCGCACTTTCACCGCACTGCGCATGGCCTTGGCCGTGTAGCTCCAATCTCCCTCGAACTTCCGCGAGACTCCGCGCTCGTCGAGGGTGTTGCGGATGATGGCGTCGAACTCGCCGCCGAGCGGGTTCCATTGCAGCTCGTAGTAGCGGGCCAGCTCGCCGCGCGTGACGAAGAACTCGACGACCTCCTCCTCCCAGAACTTGCTGTCGCGCGCCGTGAACGTCGCCTGGATGTCGGTGTCGAGACACGTCCAGCCGAGGTGCAGCGCCGTGTCATCATACCACACACGCACGAGAGTCGACTCGCGCGCGGCGCCCTGGCCGCCGGCGGGTACAAACGGCCCGAGAACAGCGGCACGGGCCCAGACCGGCTCATTAAAATCACCATCGAGGGTGAGTGCACCCTGCAGCTTCGGCACGATGACTCGGCGTGGCGCCGGGAGCGTGGCCGGATCCGGCGCGGCATTTTTCGGACCGTCGGCGGCAGGGGCGAGAGAGGCGGATAGCAGGACGAAAAAGGCAGCGAGACAGCGGACAGAAGTCGGGCGCATGGGGTGAACGCGCGCCATTGAGCCGCGCCGGCGGGCGATGCCAACCCCGTTTCCTAGCGCGCGGCAGCGCGGATCGCGGGGTGGCGCGCCACCTGCGCGAGCGCCTGCTTCAGCAGCGACATCCCGGGTTCCATCCGGTGCCAAGGCGACGCGCCCGAGGGATGCGGTAGCGGAATGCAATCCAGGTCGTGGCCGTGGAAGGTGATCGGGAAAAGTTTGCCGATCGTCCCCGCCAACGGGCGTTCGCCGAGGAAACGCGAGATGGCGAGTTTGCCCACGGGCAGCACGAGTTGAGGCCGCAGCAACTCGACCTCGCGTTCCAGCCAAGCCGCGCATTTTTCGATCTCCTCGGGCGAGGGCACGCGGTCGCCGCCTTCGGGGCGCTTGCCCGGAAAACAGCGGCAGACGGCGGCGAAATAAATCCGGTCGCGCACCTCGTCCTCGCTCCAGCCTAGCGCGCCGTGGAACCACTTGAAGAGGGTGCGCCCGGCGGTCCAAGCGAAGGGCCGGCCCAGGCGCGGCTCCTTGTCACCCGGCGCCTGACCCACCAGAAGCACGCGGCTGGCGGCGGGACGGCCCACCACCACCGGCTTGTGCATGCGCGGGCAACGATCGCAGGCCCGCAACGCGGCCAGATGTCTTTCGACGGCGGCGGCGGTGGCCATGGCCTCGCGTCAGCGGCGGCTGCGAAAGCGGCGGAATCCGCTGCGCGGACGAAGCGTGCCCGCCGGCATGCCACGGACCCGTTCGGGCGCCGACTGCGGCGGACGCGGGGCGAGCGGTTTGTAGTCGAAGCCCTCCAGCCGCAGCTCAGGGATCTTTTGGCCGATGAAGCGCTCGATGTCGCGCACGTCCTGCGCGTTCTCCGGGGTCACGAGCGTGAAAGCGTCGCCCACGGCCTGCGCACGGCCGGTGCGTCCGATCCGATGCACGTAGTCCTCGGGATTCTCGGGCACATCGTAATTGATCACGTGCGTGACGCCCGCGACGTCGATGCCGCGCGCGGCGATGTCGGTGGCCACCATGATCTCGTATTTGCCGCTCTTGAAGCCCGCCAGGGCCTCGATGCGCTGGTTCTGGGAGCGGTTGGCGTGCAGCACGGCGACGCTGTGGTTGGCGGCCTTGAGGCGCCGCGCGATGCGGTCGGCACCGTGCTTCGTGCGCGAGAACACGAGCACCGAGTCAAAGTTGGCCTGCGCGAGCAGCGCCACCAGCAGGTCGAACTTCTGCTCGAAGGACACCGGGTAGACCGCATGGTTGACCGACTGGTTGACCGAGCGGTTAATCCCCACCTCGATGCGGGTGGGATTGCGCAGCGCGAACGAGGCGACCGCCTGGATTTCCGGCGGAACGGTCGCGGAGAAGAAAAGCGTCTGCCGGTTTTTCGGGCAGCGGGCGATGATGTCTTTGACCACCGGCAGGAAGCCCATGTCCAACATCCGGTCGACCTCATCGAGTACGAGCACGGAGATTTCGCGGAGGGAAAGCGTGCCGTCCTTGAGATAATCCATCAGCCGGCCCGGGGTGGCGACGATGATGTCGACCCCGCGGCTGAGCTCGGCGCGCTGGTGGCCGTAGCCGACGCCGCCAAACACCGCCAGAGCGCGAATGTCGGTGAAACGAGCGAAGTCGCGGAAGGCCGTCTCAACCTGCGCCGCGAGCTCGCGGGTCGGCTCCAGCACGAGCACGCGCGGCATCCGGCCGCGAGCATGGGCACCGAGGCGCGAAAGGATGGGCAGCGCGAAAGCCGCGGTCTTGCCGGTGCCGGTCTGGGCGGAGCCGATGAGGTCGCCGCCGCCGAGTACGACGGGGATGGCCCGGAGCTGGATCGGCGTGGGCTCGGTATAACCGGCGGCCTGGACGCCGCGGAATACGGGATCGGATAAGTTGAGGGCGCGAAAAGGCATGAAAGTCTAAGGATGAAAAAGAAAAGGACGAGGCCCCGGAATGGAGCCTCGTCCCTGGAAATTACCGTGCTGTGGAATGCAACGGCTTAGTAACGGCGCTCGCCGCGATCGCGGCCGCCGCCACCACCGTAGCCACCACCGCCGCCGCCGCCGAAGCCGCGGCCACCGCCGCCGCCACCGAAGCCGCGACCGCCGCCGCCGAAACCGCCGGCCGGACGATCTTCCTTCGGACGGGCCTCATTGACGGTCAGCTGACGGCCGCCGAGATCGACGCCGTTCATCTTCTCCGCCGCAACCTTGGCCTCTTCCGCGGTCCCCATGGTGACGAACGCGAAGCCGCGGGGGCGGCCGGTCATCTTGTCCATGGCGACGTAGACATCGGTCACCGAGCCGAATTGACCAAAGGTCGAGCGAAGCTCGTCCTCGGTGGTCTTGAACGACAGGTTACCGACGTACAGTTTGGAGTTACTCATTTATGATGATTCGTAGATCCCTCGTCGCTGCCAGTCCGTTCCCACCATTGGGTTTCGAAATCATCACTTAAGCCAAACGCTCAGCCAACGACTCACCAGAAACTGTCATCTAACGCTGTCTCTATCGAACGGAGGGCACGGTGTGTCTGTCAGGACGGTAAGCAAGGGAAATCTCAAGGGGG
>JBEGJD010000110.1:0-4953 GCA_041184765.1 Verrucomicrobiota bacterium
CGCTTCAACTCCGTTTCAAGCTGCGGCAGGCGGCCGTGACGGAGCTCCGCCACACGGTTCAGATCATAGGCTCGCTCCGCCTTCTCCATCTCGAGCCGCGCGGCCTCGATGTCCTCGCGCAAATTACGCGTGCGACCGACGGCGGCCTTCTCGCCCTCCCAGGCGAGCCGGATGCCCCTGGCCCTCTCGCGCGCCTCGGCGAGCTCGCGCCGCAGCGTCTCCAGGAGGCGCGCGCTGGCCTCATCCTTTTCCTTCGCCAAAGCCGTCTCCTCGATCTCCAACCGCAGCACGCGGCGCGTGAGCTCGTCCAGCTCCTGCGGCATCGAGTCCATTTCGGTGCGGATCATCGCACACGCCTCATCGACCAGATCGATGGCCTTGTCGGGCAGGAAGCGGTCGCTGATGTAGCGGTGCGAGAGTGTGACCGCGCTGACCAGCGCGTTGTCCTGGATGCGCACGCCGTGGTGCAGCTCGAAGCGCTCGCGGAGCCCGCGCAGGATCGAGATCGCGTCCTCGACCGACGGCGGATCGACGGGCACGGGTTGGAAACGACGCTCCAGGGCGGCATCTTTCTCCACGTGCTTCCGGTATTCGTCGAGGGTCGTCGCGCCGATGCAGTGCAGCTCGCCACGCGCGAGCATCGGCTTTAGCAGGTTGCCGGCATCCATCGCGCCGTCGGTCTTACCGGCACCCACGATGAGGTGGAGTTCGTCGATGAACAGGATGATGCGACCCTCGGCGCGCCGCACCTCCGCCAGCACGGCCTTCAGGCGCTCCTCGAACTCACCGCGGTATTTCGCTCCCGCCACCAGCGCCCCCATGTCCAGGGAGAAGATCGTACGATCCTTCAGTCCCTCGGGCACGTCGCCGCGCAGGATGCGCTGCGCGAGGCCTTCGACGATCGCCGTCTTACCGACGCCCGGCTCGCCGATGAGCACCGGGTTGTTCTTCGTCTTGCGCGAGAGGATGCGGATGGTGCGCCGAATCTCGTCGTCGCGCCCGATGACGGGATCGAGCTTTCCCTTCCGCGCCTGAGCCACGAGGTCGATCCCGTACTTCTCGAGCGCCTGGTAAGTAGCCTCCGGGTTGTCGGTCGTGACGCGCTGTGCGCCACGCATCTCCTTGAGCGCCGCGAGCACCTTCGCGCGGTCGAGGTCGAAGTTGCGCAGGAACCGCCGGAGGCCGTCGGGCTTGGCCACGTCGATCAGGCCGAGCAGCAGGTGTTCGACCGAGACGAACTCGTCCTTGAGCTTCGTCGCCTCGGCCTCGGCGCGAGTGAGCGCCTCGTTGACGGCCTGCGTGACGTAAACCTTGGAGGCGTCGACGGCCCCGCTGACCTTCGGCAGGCGGTCGAGCTCCCGCTCCACCGCGAGCTGCGCGGCGGCCGAGGAGAGGCTCAGCTTCTCCAGCAGGCCGGGCACGATGCCACCCTCCTGCGCAAGCAAAGCCGAGAGTAGGTGCCAGGAGTCGACCTCCGCGTGCGATTTACGGCGGGCGACGGCCTGCGCCTCGGTGACGGCCGAGCGCGACATCTGGGTGAGTTTGGCGAAATCCATGATGCACCCGCTCTCGCAAGGAGCAGGCCAGCCCGCGGCGGGGTTTTCCCGAGGTGAAAAACAGCCGTCTCCCCGGCGGAGGGACACGCTGGGTCACGACGGCGCAGCGCCGCGCGCCAAGTTGGCGTGACCAAGGCTGGATCGACTACGGGCTGATCTCGTAAACCTCGACGATACCCACGCCCGGCGCGGCGGGCTGGTCGCGGTCGGGATTCGTGTCCCGCAACTCGAACGGCCGCACAATGACCGTGTAGGGCCCGGGAGGCAGATCCAGCATGACACAGGGCTCGCGACGATTTCCCGGCGCGTGCCCCGTGGCGAAGATGGCTTTTTCGCCATGCGTGACCACGAACGGTTTGAAGTCGTTCTCCGGGCTGGCGCCGCCCTCCGCCCCGGTGCTCCAGTCGTCGTTGCGCACCAGCGCGAGCCCGGCCGCGTTGCGCAACTCGAGCTCGGGATCGTCGAGCACGCCGGTAAGGTTGAAGGGCGCGCGGGCCAGCGTCGGCCCGAGAACGCGGATCAGGATGCGCTTCGTGGATCCGGCGGCGCCCTGCACGTAAAACCCGCCGTACATCTCACGGCCGCTACGGTCGGCGTAGCCGCGCGTGGCGAGGTTGATGATCTTCGCCGCATCGCGGTTGACCTCGTACGCCTCCGCCAGCGCCACACCCGTGCCGCCTCCCGAACCCTCGATGACAGCGGTGTACGCGCCCGCCGGCAGGGTGAGCAGCGTCGCTGCGTCCAGACTTCCGGTGGCGAAAGGAAACGCGCCCAGCCGCGCCGCCGTCGTCGCCACTTCCGCCGCCCCTCCCTCGCGCGACTGCTGCCACCAATGGTCATTCTCGGCCACCAACGAACCAGCCCGGTAAATCGACAACCGCGGATCGGCCAAAACACCTGTCACGCCGAAGCCCGCCAGCGCCGGACCGGCCGCGCGCACCAGCACGGTCTTGGGTAGCGGACCCTGAACCACGAACCCGCCGATCAGCACCTGGTCGTCTCGCCCCACCCACGCGCGCGTCGCCACGTTGATGAGCACACCGGCGTTCGCCGGACCTTGGGTCTGCAGACGGAAGTTCGCCGTCACAAAAGCAGTCTGCTCGATCGTAAGCGCATTGTTCGACTCACCCGCTTTTCCTGCCGCGACACCAATCGGGGCGTTGATGGGCGCCGGCACGACCACGTCGGGGTTGGAAAAATACGCGAGCTCCGTGCCGGGCGGGTACGCCATGATATCGCGGTACTGCCGACCGTCGGCCCCGAAGAACCGGTAACCGTAGCTGTACGAATACGCCCCCTCCCCGCTGAGCGCGTTGCCGCGGTCATGGGCGCAACCGAGCACATGGCCGAGTTCGTGGGCGATCACGTTGCCCGAGGTGGCCGAGCCGTACTGCACGACCGAAAACGCGTAGAGGGGGTTCGTGTTTTCGGCCGGATCATCCAGCAGGAAGCTCAGACCGCTGCTGACCGCGTCGTTGCGCTGCAGCACCAGGCACACGACATCCGCCCCCGCCGCGTCGCGCGCCGCGTGCACGTCGTCCATCTTGCCGTCCGCCGGCTTGTACAAGGCAGTGAGCGCGTCGTCCTGCACCTTGGTCACGAGGCTCAGGTCCTCGTCGTAACGCGTCTCATGGATGCGCACGAGCTTCACCCGAGCGGTGATCAGGCTGGCATCGAAGGCGCTGTTGATGCGCGCCACCGCGAGGTCGAACGCGCTCTGCAGCGCGGCCGTGCGGGACGCACCAGCGAGCGTAGGCAGCACCGCCTCGGTGTAGGCGATCAACAGGTGGATCTCAGGCCGCTGGGGATTCACCGGCGCGGCGGCGCTTCCGGCTGGCGGCGCGAAGGTCGAACCGGATACCCCCGCGGCGCGGGGCGGCTGGCGCTCGCCGCCGCAGGCGAGAACCAACTCCGGTTCCACCCGGAAGAATTGCGCGACGCCATCGGCCGCGGACCTGAGCACGAAGCTGCCCAGCACCTGATCCTCGATCACCGCGTGCAGATGCCCTTCGTTCCAGGCAAACAGGGCGCGGCTCCCCGCGCGTCCCTCGATCCGGCCGGCGTTCGTCCAACGGTCCGCCCCGAGCATCTCGCTCGCACCGAGCACCACCGTGACGCTCCCGCCCCGCGGCAGAGGAACCTCCACGCGGCCTCCCTCGCGCCAGAACGGCGACTGCTTGCCGCCAAGCCACGCGCGATCGATCGCAACGTGCCGCACTTCGCGCGACGGCGCCGGCAACGCGGCGTCGATCCAGGCGGCGTTCGGTGGAGTCACGAAGTGGAAGATCGTCCGCGCGCGACCGGCCGTCGCAGGCGTGGCCGCAACCGGCGCCTCTTCGGGGGCCGTCACATGGACGGACGCCGATCCCTCCACCTCGGGCACGACCCGGGTGGAGGCGGCCGGCCGCGCCTCGCGCGTCGTACGCGAAAAAAGGGCGAACAGCAGCACGAGGGCCGCAACCACGGCCGCCAGCCGCGGAAATGAAAAACGGAAGTTCAAGCGCGCGCCTTGCCCTTGCGGGCCGGCAGGCCCGCGATCACCGCACGCAGCTGCGCGGCGTGGTCAGCCGTGTCCACTTTCGGCACGACCGCCAGCACCCGCCCGTCGGCCTCAAGCACGTAGGCGGCCCGCGCGGGGCCGGTGAACTTCCGGCCGTACATCGATTTCTCCACCAGCGAGTCAGTCGCCTGCGCAAAACGATCCCCCGGGTCACTCACCAGCATGAACGGGAGTTTTTTCTTTTCTCCGTGGCGCGCCTGGGCGACCGCACCGTCGCGGCTCACCGCGATGAGACCGAAACCGGCCCGTTCCAGCTCGTCAGCGAATCCGCGCAGGCTTTCGACCTGACGATCGCAGCCCGGCGTGCCGCCCTTCATGTAGACGGACACCACGGTTCGACGGCTGACGAGTTCAGCAAAGGACACTTCCCGCGAACCCTCCGTCTGACTCCACGCATGAACCGGGAAAGAAAGGTCAGCCTTGGCACCTATTTCGATCATGCGGGGAAATGAGCCTCCGTCGCCGTGCGGGTCAAATGCCGTACCAATCGTTGGGCGGAATGCGGCTTTGACGCCCGCCGTGAATCTTCCCAAGGTCACGCGGAATGAAGTCGGTCAAAGTCCCCGCGCTGGAGCTTTTCCTCCACGAGATGATACCCCTCGCCAAGGCGATGGGCGTCGGCGTGGAGGTAAGTGACGACCGCGTGCTGGTGTTGACCGCACCCAAGGAGCAGAACCGCAACTCGCTGAACACGGCCTTCGGCGGCAGCCTCGTTTCACTCGCCACCCTCGCGGGCTACGGTGTGGTCTGGGAACTGATGCGCAACGAGCGCGGCGCCGAGAAGCCGGCCTGGAGCATTGTGGTGAAGGAGAGCCGCGCCGCCTACCGGCGCCCCGT
>JBEGJD010000111.1:0-3414 GCA_041184765.1 Verrucomicrobiota bacterium
CATCTCGCCGCTGCTTGCCGGGAAAATCCGCCGCGGCCGGGCGTGGAGCGCGTGCGCCTGCCCGGAGAGACCGGTCTGCGCCGCCGCCGGGAGCAACTCGCCGCCGGCGTGGAGCTTCACGCCGCGATCCTGCCCGCGCTACTCCCTTGGGCGCGGAAACTCGGCGTGGAACGGATACCAGCCGGGAACGGATACAAATGACGAGGCCGCGGGCCGGTGTAAAACAGCCGCGCCTGCCGGCCAAGGGGTCAGGGCGTTGAACGTTTTTTAAGGGAAGCCGCGCCGCTGCGGGCAAACATCCAACGCCCTGACCCCATTTGCCTTTCCCCCGGGGAGGTTTGTCGCCCCGGCGTTCAGAGCTTTTTCCGCAGCGTGAGGGAATAGCGCATCATCCGTGGGTCGGTGACACCGAAGCCCGCCTGGCCCTGGCGGTGCGGAGGCTCGCGGTCGAAGATGTTGTTGATCGCGACGGAGAGCTTGGTGTCAGCCAGCGGGTGTTGGCGCAGCGCCTGCCAGGTCGAAAGCCCGACGCGGCTCGGCAGTGCGCCCGCGCGGTCGAGCTTGTAGCCGAAGTCGTATGAGGCCTGCACGTTCCACTCGATGACGCTCGCGAACTGCGTCGTCGCGCGCGTGGCGTTCGTCCAGGAGTTCTCCTGATAGAAGCCGCTGACGCCGGCGCCGTAGGGTCCCTTGCTCCAGAAGGTCTGCCAGGAGAGGCGAGTCGGGTAGAGGTGGAGAGACGTTACCGGCGGCGCGCCCGGGATCCGGATGGCCTCCACGGTGCGGTATTCGGTCGCGGCTAAGCGTAGCGAAAGGGAGCCCAGCCGGGTCAAACGCTGGTAGTTGATCTGGTAATCGAAGGTCTCGAGCACCTGGCGCGCGATGTTGATCGCGCGCGTGTCGATGCCGATCACCTTGCCCGAGGCGGCGTCGCGGATCAGGCGTGCCGGCGCGATATCGGCCCATTCTTGGAGCGTCGAGAGCGAGGTGGCGATCTTGTCGTTATAGTTCAGCCGCATCCGGTCGAAGGAGACCGACAACCCCTTGAACCAGTGGAAGGGCACCTCGAATACGACGCCGACGTTGTCGGAGACGGCGTGCTCGGGCTTGAGTCCGATGTTGCCGCCGCCCTTGGTGGCGATCGTGCCGGTCACGAGCTCGTTGCGCTGGCGGTCGATGAAGCCGGAAGTGTTGGAGTTGGTGCTGTCGGTCACGGGCCGGTAGAGCGCCTGGATCGACGGGGCTCGGAACGAGTAGTTGCGGGTGGCGCGGAACAGCAGCCACTTCAGCGGCCGGACCTGCGCGCCGTAGCGCGGGCTGTAGTCGCCGCCGGCATCGGAGTACCGGTCGTAGCGGATCGCGGCCGTGAGGTCGGCGCGGTACAACCCCGGAAGACCGTTCGCCGGAGCGATGACCGGGACGCGCGTCTCGGTGTACGCGGAATCGAGCCCGCGGCGGAAGCTGCCCAGCAGGCTTAGGTTGATCGATGGCGAGTCCGGGATCGACTGGAAGGTAGTGATCCGCTCGGTGGTGCGTTCGGCGCCGGCTGCGAGCCTGATGGCGCCGGCGGGAAGCCGGAACCAAGGCAGGGCGCCATCGGCCGAGCCGGACCACGTGATGGTGTTGGTGCGGTCCGTTGCGTTGCCCGGCCGCAGCATCGACCGCAGCACGGCGGGATCATTCGGCTGGCTCGCACGGCTGTCGTAGAAGAACACGAGGGCGCGGGCTGCGATGAGCGGGGCGGACGCATCCGTGAACAGCACCGGGTCCAGGGCGTTGTCGTTGCGCAGGAGGGAGCGGTTCCAGCTCACACCGAGGTCGTACCGCCAGTCGCCGGGCAGCCGGCCGTTGGCGCCGGCGGCGAAGTTGAGGTTGGAGTTGGTGGTGAACTTCTGACCCTGGATGGGACCGAGCTCCCAGAACGTCTTGTAGAGGGTGACGGGGACGCCAAAGGGGTTTCCGGGGTAGCCCGCCGGGACGGATAGCCCGTTGCGGAAGTTCACCGGCATGCCCTCGATGTGGGTCCGGGTCTCGCTGTAGCCGCTGTTAAGGTAGAGCTGGTGGCCGGACTTCAGGTCATAGGTGCTCCTGAAGCCGAGCGTGCGCGCGAACTGCGGTGAAATCAGGTTGACCCACTTTGCGCGGTCGCCCACGTCGGCGCTGACGGTGGTCGGAGCGAAGGCCGAGGGTGCCAGTGCGGCACCGGTGGCACCGTCGGGGATGCGGGCGTACTGCGAGCCCACGCCGGGCAGGATGCCCGACGACACGCCGATCACGCCGGCACCGTTGGCAAAGCCGCCCGCGCTGTAGGACGAGCCGGTCGAGGTCCCGCCGAGGCTGGCCCAGTTGTCGGTGGAGGAGAAGGTGCGGTCGGTGGCCTTGAAGGCGTTGCGCTTCTTGAAACTGGCCGAGAGGGAGAGAGTCAGGGGACCGCGCACGATGCCATGGGTGAGCGACGCCGTGCGCACCGCGGTGTCGGAGCTGAAGGTGTTCTCGTAGGCGAACGTGAGCTCGGTGCCCGAGTAGTCGCGTCGCGTGATGATGTTCACCACGCCGCCCAGCGCGTCGGACCCGTAGATGGCGGAGGCGCCGTCGGTCATCACCTCGACCCGCTCGATCGCCGAGACCGGGATGCCGGTGAGATCGTAGCCGTCGGAACCACGGATGTTGCCGGAACGGGCCACCCGGCGGCCATTGATCAGGACGAGGGTGTTGTTGGACCCGAGCCCGCGCATATTGATGTTCGTGCGCTGCGTGAGTACGCTGGCGGTGGACCCGTCCGACGTCGTTCCCGTGCCCTGTTGTTGGCCGCCGAAGCCGATGCCCTCGTAGGAGCCGGTCGAGAAGGCCTGCGGGATGAGCCGCGTGATCTCGCCGATCTCGGTCAGACCGGAGACCTCGATCTCCGTGCGGCCGATCGTGAGCATGGGGCTGAAATCAGCCTCCTCCACGCCGAGGCGGATGCGCGAGCCGGTGGTCTCGAAGGCCTCGAGCTTTTGCACCGGGCCGGCGGCAGCTGGAGACGGATCGGAAGCGGCCGTCTGGGCACGGGCCGGCACGGAGGCCAAAAGGGCGGCCATCAACGCCGAAGACAGCGGTTGCGGAAGGAGGGAGCGTGGTGACATGATCCGGAAACGGGAGTTACCCTGATGCGGCCAGGGGGAGCCGGCAGCGTAGGGACAGGGAGCGGGGCAACGGTGCCGGAATTCATGGGTCGGGGTGAAGGAGGAGGCGGAGACGGGAGCGGATCATTCAGAGGCCCAGCAGCTTTTTCACCTGCGGCTCGAGCTTGTCGCCACGGGCGTTCGTGTCGACCAGCCTGCCGTCCTTGTCCAGGAGGAACATGGCGGGTATCCCGCGGATATTGAAGCGGCGGCCGTATTCGTTCTCCCAGTACAGGCCGTCGAAGTGCTG
>JBEGJD010000112.1:0-3609 GCA_041184765.1 Verrucomicrobiota bacterium
CCTCACAACAGCGTTCGCGGCTCGAATCCTCCTACCTGGCGCTGTTTCGCAACTTGGGACTGAACCAGGAACAGAGCGACCGCCTGACGAGCCTGCTGCTGGAGCGCCAGAACCTCCGGGGCGAGGTCGCGGAGGCCGCGCGCTCCCAGGGAATCGACCCGCGGGAAAATCCCGAGGGAATGCGCCGCCTGCTTGCCACCGCCAGAGAGGATTTGGAAACCGCGATCAAGGGCGTCATCGGTCCCGCGGGTTTCGCCGCCTTGCAGACCTTCGACGCCTCCCTGCCCCAGCGCGGGGTCGTGAACGACCTTCAGCAACGCCTGGGAAACTCTGGCGCCCCGCTTGCGCCCACCCAAGCGGAGCAACTCGTCCAAATCTTGGCCAATAATCCGGTGCCGAAGCCGGCCGAATCCTCTCCCAGGGTCGCCGCGGCAGCGGTGGACGCCGCCAACCCGGTTTTTCGCGGGCCGGATCTGGGCCCCGTGCTCGCGGGATTGGTCGGCGGCGGTTCCGGACCCGCCATCGCCGCGTCCATCTTCGCGCCGATGCCCGGCGGCGGCACGATCATCAGCGACGCGGCGCTCGTGCAGGCGCAGTCCGTGCTTTCCACGCCGCAGGTCTCCGCGCTCAAGGAATTGCAGCGCCAGCAACAGGCCCAGCAGCAGGTGCAACAGATCGTGCGCGAGAGCCTATCCTCCGCGAACCGCCCTCCCGCGGCACCAGCCCCCGCTCCCCGACGCTGAATCACACGGACCGTCCGGCCGAGAAAACCCTTGCCGGCATCTCGGGCGGAACGGAACCTGAACCTTCTTTCTCTTCACCACCATGATCGTAACCACCGCGCAGTTGTTCCGGCACGCCTACGGCAAGTACGCCGTCGGCGCCTACAACATCAACAACGCCGAGCAGGCGATGGGCCTCTTCCGGGGCTGCATCCAGTCCCAGGCCCCCTTCATCATCCAAATCTCGAAGGGCGCCCGGAAATACACCGACAAGCGCATGCTCGAGGCGATCATCCGCTCCGCCGGCGACATCTTCCCCGAGGCCATCTTCGCCGTGCACCTCGACCACGGTGACGAAGAGACCTGCTACGAGTGCATCAACTCGGGCTTTTTCAGTTCCGTGATGATCGACGCCTCCCACGAGCCCTACGACAAGAACGTCGAGATCTCCAAGCGGGTCGTTGTCGCCGCGCACGCCAAGGGCATCTCCGTCGAGGCCGAGCTCGGCATGCTCGGTGGCGTCGAGGAGGACATCAAGGTGGAGGACGGCCACGCCACCCTCACCAATCCGGCCGAGGCCGAGGACTTCGTCCGCAAGACCGGTTGCGACAGCCTCGCGGCGGCCATCGGCACCAGCCACGGCGCCTACAAATTCAAGGGCCGGCAGTCCCTCCACTTCGACGTGCTGCGCGAGATCCAGCGCCGGATGCCGGGCTTCCCGCTCGTCATGCACGGATCCTCCTCGGTCCCGCAGGACGAGGTGAAGCGCATCAACGCCGCCGGCGGCCAGCTGGGCAGCGCGGTCGGCGTCGACGTCAACGAGTACCTCCCCGCCGCCAAGCTCGGCGTCACCAAGATCAACATCGATACCGACGGCCGCCTGGTCTGGACCCGCGTGCACCGCGAGTTTTTCCGCGACAAGCCCGCCGAGTTCGATTTCCGCCCGCCGGGCAAGGTCTTCATGGAGGAGTACGCGAAGTTCATCGCCAGCCGCAACCAGCTGCTCGGCAGCGCCGGCCAGCTGAACGACCTCCGCGCCAGCCTGAAGAAGTAAGTTCGCGCGAATCCGCTCTTTCCCAGGCCGCCACTTCACCGTGGCGGCCTTTTTCGTCCCATTTAAAGGCGGAACCCGCCGCCGCTCCACTGCAACCGAAGCGTCGAAGAGGTTGCGGGTCGGCGCGGGCAGGCCGAACGCGACCCAATGCCCTCACGTTCGAATTCCCGCCGCGCGGACCGACGGCGGAGCGGATTGGGGCGTTTGGAGCTCCGTGCGGCGCTCCGGACTCAAAAACACATGTATTTCAGCACTTATCCATTTTTTCCGCCCCGCGAAAAAGATAGACTCTTTTACCCCGATCGCGCCGGAAGCGCGGCAGACCCCACCCTACCCCAGGATCATGAAATCGCACCCGATTACCGTCCTATCCTTCGCTGTTTTCGCGGCGGCCCCCGCGGCCTACGCCCAGGTCAGTCCCGCGCCGCGCGAACCGGCCGCCCCACCGGCGGTCGTGCTGTCACCGTTCGTTGTCGATACGACCGCGGATCGCGGCTACCAGGCCTCCTCCACGCTGGCGGGCAGCCGTATCAAGACGGATCTCAAGGATGTGGCCGCGTCCGTCACCGTGCTGACGCGGGAGTTCATGGATGACCTTGCGGCCAACGACGTGAACGCGGCGATGGCGTTCGTGGGCGGAGCCGAGAACCCGGCCACCACGCACTTCGAGCAGGTTGGAACGCTCGGCGCGGTGAACGGCTACGTCGGCACCGACTTCGGCGACAACAACAACAACGTGGCGTCCCTCCGGGTGCGGGGCCTGGGCGGCGCCACCAACACCCTCGATTTCATGCCGGTGCTCGGATCAACCGACCGCTACAACGTGGAGCGGGTGGAATTCCTCCGCGGGGCCAACTCGGTGCTCTTCGGCCTCTCCTCCCCCGCGGGCCTGCTCAACTCCTCCTCGAAGGTTGCGGGGCTGGCGCGCCGGGCCACGACGATCGAGACAAAGTTCGACCAGTTCGGCTCCCATCGCGCGCTCCTCGATCACAACGAGGTGCTGCTCGCGGGGCGTCTCGCGGTTCGTGCCGTGGGACTTTACAACGACCAGCGGTACCGGGTGGAGACGGCGTTCGCCCGCGACCGCCGGGGTTTCCTCACCGCGACGTACCGGCCCTTCCGCGACACTGTCCTGCGCGCCTCGGTCGAGCGCGTGGAGAACTTCGGCCGCCGGCCCAACTTCCGCACGCCGCAGGACAATGTTTCCGAGTGGCTCGAGGCCTACAACCGCTACGCGCCCCAGCTTTCCCCCGCCCAGGTCGCCCAGGCTTTCTACTGGGACCCGACCGTCACGCCCGGCAACGCGCCCGCCTCCACGTTCACCCTCGCCAATGGCACGACCGTCAACCTCGGGCTGATCCGCCGCCCGCTCGACTCCAATGCCCTCGGCACCGCGTTCATCTACAGCGGCAACGGCGACTGGACGAACCTGCTGGGCAATGTCGTCACGATCTTCGGCGCCCGGACGATCACCGGCGCCGCGGGCTCCCCCGCGAGCCAGTTCGCGCGGACCGGTGCCGCCCGCGAGAACGACGCGCGTTTCGCGGCCGACCCGCAGGTCACCAGCAAGGGCATCTTCCCCTACGATACCGTCGAACTCGGCGCGCTGCCGGGAAACTGGCGCCGGGAGAAGGTCAGCCGGTTCAACGTCACCCTCGAGCAGCGACTGGCGGAGGGCCTGCACATCTCGGCCGCGGTGCAGCGCGAACAACAACGCCGGGACCAGTACTTCGCGATCATCGCCCAGACCCACCAGATCCAGGTCGATATCAACCAGAAGCTGCCCGACGGGCGCGCCAACCCCAACTTCCTCCGTCCCTTCATCTACGGACG
>JBEGJD010000113.1:0-3625 GCA_041184765.1 Verrucomicrobiota bacterium
CAGCCCGGGCCTTGAGTCGCTCCGAAAGCCAGCGCCGTGCCGGACCGTCGAACTCGTCGAAGCGCAGCAACGGGATACCGCCCGGAAGCATGCGTTCCTCGCGTCGCGGCGCCGTCGAGAGTTCCCGCGCCACCGGAGCCACGCGCACGGAGCGGTCCTGTTCATCGAGAAACTCCCATGTCGCCGCCTCGCCCGCCGTCGGCCGGAAATCAATATTTTCCCCGAGCGGCCGGCCGTCGCGTGCGACCACGATCCACCCCGGACGGATCCCGGCCACCTCGGCGGGGCTGCCGGGCAGCACCTCGTTGACGACCCAACGGCCGTCGATGCGTTCCATCGCGAAACCGGTGCGCGCCCGGGTGCCCGCACGGCGCTCGGCGGCGCGCGCCGGCGATACGGCCCGCGTGTGGCTGTCCCGCAGCGGCTCCAACATCGCGTTCAGCTCGCGGTAAAGCGCCTCTTCGTTCGCCGCCGCGATCGCGGCCGGACCATGGCGCCGCCCCGCGGCCGTCCAGTCGACGCCGCCCAGCGTCGGATCGTGGTGACGCTCCGCGACAAGCCGCCAAACCCGCTCGAAAACCTCCGCGTTGCGGATCGCGCGCGGCGACTCCGCAGCTACGGCGAGTTCAGGACGCGTGTATCGGGAGGCGGGCGCCAGCGCACAACCCCCGCTGGCCAAAGCGCAGGCCACCACGAGCGCGACGTGGAAAATCCGCCGCGCCGCGTCCAACCGTCCGCCGCGCTCCCCGGGGCCGGACATCGGGGATCAGACCGCGACGAGGTCCTTCTCGACGCGGAGGTTGCCGATGATGAAGTCCTGCCGCTCGGGCGTGTTCTTGCCCATGAAGAACCCGAGCAGATCGTCGCTGTTGTGCAGGTGGTTCAGCGTGACCGGCTCGAGCCGGATGTTCTCGCCGATGAAGTCCTTGAACTCACCCGCCGAGATCTCACCGAGGCCCTTGAAGCGCGTGATCTCATGGCTCGCGCCGAGCTTGGCGATGGCGGCCTGCTTCTCCTCCTCGGAGTAGCAGTAGATGGTCTCGCGCTTGTTGCGCACGCGGAACAGCGGCGTCTCGAGGATGAAAAGGTGGCTGTTGCGAATGAGGTCCGGGAAGTACTGCAGGAAAAACGAGATCAGCAGCAACCGGATGTGCATGCCATCGACGTCGGCGTCGGTCGCGATGACGATCCGGTTGTAGCGCAGGCCGTCCATGCCCTCCTCGATGTTCAACGCGGACTGCAGGAGGTGGAACTCCTCGTTCTCGTAGATTACCTTCTTGGAGAGACCGTATGTGTTGAGCGGCTTACCCTTGAGGGCGAACACGGCCTGCGTCTGCACGTCGCGCGTTGCGGTGAGCGAGCCGGCGGCGGAGTCGCCCTCGACGATGAACAGCGTGCTCTCCTCCGCGCGGGGGTTGCGGTCCCCGAGGTGGAGGCGGCAGTCGCGCAGCTTGCGGTTGTGCAGCGAGGCCTTCTTGGCGCGCTCACGGGCGAGGTTGCGAATGCCCGCCAGCTCCTTCCGCTCGAGCTCGCTCTCCTCGATCTTGCGCTTGAGAGATTCGGCCGTCTCCCGGTTCCGGTGGAGATGCGCGTCGAGCGACTGCTGGATGAACTTGCCGACGAACTCGCGCAGGGTCGGACCCTTCGGGCCGACGCTGGTGGAGCCGAGCTTGGTCTTCGTCTGCGACTCGAAGACGGGTTCCATCACGCGCACCGCGACGGCCGCGTCGATCGACTGGCGGATGTCGGCGGCGTCGTAGTCCTTCTTGAAGAAGTTGCGGACGGTATCGACGAGCGCCTCGCGGAAGGCGGCCAGGTGCGTGCCGCCCATCGTGGTGTGCTGGCCGTTGACGAACGAGAAATACTCCTCGCCGTAATGGGCGCCGTGGGTGAAGGCCACCTCGATGTCCTCGCCCTCGAGGTGGATGATCGGGTACAGCGGCTCGCCGGCCAGATTCTTCTGCAGCAGGTCGCGGAGACCGTGCTCGGATTTGAACGACTTGCCGTTGAACGTGAGCGTGAGTCCGCGGTTCAGGAACGCGTAGTTCCACATCATGTCCTCGATGAACTCCGTACGGAAACGGAAGTCGTGGCCGAACAAAGCGGGGTCCGGCGTGAACTCCACCAGCGTGCCGTTGCGCTCCTCGGTGCGCGCCACCTTCTGGTCGCGCTTGAGCCGGCCCTTCTCGAACTCGACCCGTCGCGTCTGGCCCTCGCGGAATGCCTGCGCGCGATACTCGACCGAAAGCGCGTTCACCGCCTTCTGACCGACGCCGTTCAGGCCGACGGATTTCTGGAACGTCTCGCTGTCGTATTTCGCGCCCGTGTTGATGATGGAGACGCAGTCGACGAGTTTCCCGAGCGGGATGCCGCGACCGAAGTCGCGGACCCGTAGCGTGCGCTCGCTGAGTTCCACTTCAACGCGCTTGCCGAAGCCCATGGTGAACTCGTCGATACAGTTATCGATCGTCTCCTTGAGCAGAACGTAGATGCCGTCCTCCGCGTGCGTGCCGTTGCCGAGGCGGCCGATGTACATGCCGGGCCGCAGGCGGATGTGCTCGAGGGACGAGAGGGTCTTGATGCTCGCTTCAGTGTAGTTGGAAGCCATCGGGAAAAGTTTTCGGAAGTCAGGCGCCGCCGGAATGACTGGCAAGAGCGAAGGCGCGACGAAGGGCGTGGAGGTCTCGGCGGCAGATCGAAGTGCGGTGGCGGCGGTGCGGACTTTCGCCGAATGATTCCTGCTAACGACTTCTTCGACCTCCCATTCATTTGCCGACTTCTTTGGACAACAATCCCGGCGCGCCATCCGTGAAATCCGCGATGAGAGCTCCGTGGCCTTCGAAACCACCTTCGGTCGAGCGTACGGATTGCTTTGAGGCGTCGGCCTCGACTCCATCAACGTCGCCCACCCAGAACGGGAATTCGCTTTCAGCCGCAACCCGCGGGGAGACTGCCGCCCAGTCCCGTGCCGTGGGCAATTCTTGGGCAGAGGCTCCAAAAGACGCGCCGACTCCAAAAAACAAAACCCCTCGTAACTCACTGGTTACGAGGGGTTTTTAATTGGGTGCAGGGGCTGGATTTGAACCAGCGACCTTCAGGTTATGAGCCTGACGAGCTACCAGGCTGCTCCACCCTGCAACGAGTGAGGGCGCATAGGTATGCCGGCGCCCAGACCTGTCAACGGGTTTCTCGGAAATTTGCCGCACGGACGTCGAGACGGCGACAAACACCCGGCTCACGCCGCGATCCGCAGCGCGATCTAATCGGTAACAGTAACCTGAGCCTAGCCCGCCACCGAGGCGCGTCCCAAGCTGCGAGCACAAACCCGAAACCCTCATCATGAAACGTCTTAACCTAACGCCGCGCGCCGCCCTCCTTGCCGCGGTGCTGCTCGCGCCGCTCGCGGCGCAGTCCCAGCGTCCCGCCCCTGCCGACGAGATCGTCGAGCTCTCGCCGTTCGTCATCTCCACCGCCGCCGTTGATGGCAACCGCATCACCGAGGCCACCGCCGGAACCCTCGTCGCCCGCCCGATCGACAAGCTGCCCATGGGGCTGCAGGTCGTCAGCGCGGAGATGATGAAGGAGTTGGACATCTTCAACGCCGACGGCCTGAACCGCCTCGTCG
>JBEGJD010000114.1:0-4966 GCA_041184765.1 Verrucomicrobiota bacterium
CCGCCACGGGCGCCAACCTGCTGCGGGTCTATCACAACGGCCGGGTCCAGCCCGATGCCCGCACGGTCGCGCGGCTCGATGCGGGCGGTAACCCGATCATCGACCCGCAGAGCAACACCGCGGCCTTTGACCCCATTGCGCCTGACGGCCGTACCAACACCTGGAATTACACCAGCGCCGATCAGCTCTCGCTGCCCGGTTTCGTGCGTTTCGATAGTTATTCCGCTGAGGTCATCGACACCGCCGTTCGCGACAAGAAGCCGGGCTCTTCCGCCGGCATGGACATCGCGGTTTCCCGAGACATGGGAAAGTTGCTCGGTTCCAAGGTCCTTTGGCAGCTCACGGCCGGTATGTCCATGAACGACATCGCCTCGACGAGGTTCGACCCCGTGCGGGCCCGCCTCACGACGGTGAGCGACTACTATTCCCTCTTTGGTCAGACACCTCCCGGCGCTCCCTATTCTTCCCCCAGCACGGCGACCGAGAATGTCGTCGACGCCGTGGGTAACGCGGTTCTCAGCGCCGACGGTCTCGGCCAAACCATCAGCGTCGACACTTCCGTCCTGATCGGCAACGAGCCGGCCGGACGCATGACCACAACGGCGACGGATGAGTCGAGTGTTTCCAATCGGTGGAAGCTCAAGGGCGCCTTCTACACCTTCCGCGCCGGCCCGACTTTGCAGTTCTCCTTCACCAGCCGGTTAAAGGCCTCCGTGGGTGTTGGCGCCGCGGTGGTTTATTCCGGATCGTCTTACTCTGTGACGCAGACGCTCACGCCTTCCGCCGGCGCGGAGATTACCGAGTCCGCGTCGAGCGAGGCCTACAAACTCCTTCCCGGTTATTTTGCGGACGCGACGCTGCAGTTTGATCTCACCGAGCGCACCGGCTTCTACGCGGGCGCGGTTGTCCAGTCCGCCGGGAGCTACACGCAGGCGGTCGACACGGAAAACGCCCACTATTCGACGAAGATCGACCTCGCGAACCTGAGCGGATTCCGCGCGGGGCTTTCTTACCGCTTCTGATCGGCGGCCGTCTCGGCGCTACTGTGGCGCGAGCTTGATGATCAGGCCGGCGCGGCCGAGAGATCCCGCAGCACCGCGTCGATAGGCTTCAGCTGCGCGGCTGGGAAGAAGCCGTTGATGCGTGCGATCACCTGCTGGATGATTCCGTCCGGGCAGCTGGCGCCGCCGGTTACGAGAATCCTCCGCGGCGTCGGTCCGCCCGTCGGCCAAAGCGGGCGAAGCTCCGTGTGTCCCTTCCCGGAGCCGTCGTAAACATAGTGCTCCACTTCGGCCAGGGAGTGGATTCCCGCCTCCGATTGAATGAAGTACGCGCGGTCACCCAGCTTTTCGGCGCAGAGCCGGAAGAGTTGGTAGGTGTTGGATGAGTTCTTCCCGCCGATCACGAACGCCGCGTCGAGCGGTTCCGCGAGCGCGCGGCTGAGGGCGTCCTGATTGACCTGGGTCGCGTAGCAAAGCGTGTCGCGTCGGCGTGGATTTTCCGGTAAATCCCGCGGAGGTGCTCGATGATCTCGAGCGTCTCGTTCATCAGCAGGGTAGTCTGGTTGACTAACGCGATCCGGGCCAGGTCCCTTGCCGGGTCGAAATTGGGCGTGTGGCGGCCGGCGAACTTTTCCGCGAATAAGGCGCGCGCCCTCTCCGGTTCGCTCGCGATGATCTCCCCGAGCTGCCGCGCCTCGGCGAGGTTGCGCACAATGACGGCGGGCGCGTGGCGGCGGGTGTTCGAAAAGGTCGCCTTGGTCTCCTCGTGCTCGTGTTTGCCGTGGATCACCACCGTGTAGCCCTCGCGTCCGTACGCGCGGGCGGCCTTCCATACTTTCTCCACCAGCATGCAGGTGGCGTCATACTGGCAGACCGCGATGCCTTTCCTCACAAGCCGGCGCTTGTCGTCGTCGGTCGCGCCGAAAGCGGGGATGATCACGATGTCGTCCGGCGTGAGGGTGTCCCAAAGCGCCGGCGACCCCTCGCGACCGTCGACGGTGTGCGGAACGCCGCGGTCGGTCTGGAGGTAGCGTAGGCCGCGTCGCAGGAGGTCCTCATTCACGAACGGGTTGTGGATCAGCTCGGAAAGCATGAACACGCGCCGGCCTGGATTCTCCGCGAGCGTTTCGTAGGCGCGTTCGATGGCGTTCTTCACGCCGAGGCAGAACCCGAAGTGGCTTGGGATGACGTAGCGCACCGCGCCGAAATCGAGCGCCACGGGCGCGGTGGCGGTGCGCTCCTGGCGGCGCGCGAGCGCCTTGATCGCGGCGCAGAGCTCCGACTGATAAAGGGCAGCGGCCCGGGCGTCCTGCACGTAAATGCCGGAGTTCCGTTCCTGCGCCGGCCGGAACTTGTAGATGAAGTCGTTCTCGCCGAGGTGGAGGTAGGGGATGTCTACCAGGTGTGGCTCGAGGCCCCGCAGCGCGGCCAACAGGGAGGGGGCAAGGTCGCCGGGCGCCGCCTCCAGCTGTTCGATCGAGCGGAACACCACTTCGGGGTCGGCGGCGACTCCCGCCACCTGCGCGAGCAACACCCGGTGCGTTCTTCCGCCGGCCGTGCAGGAGAAGAACTCCGCCGGCGGCGTATGCTCGCGGAAGGAAGATTCGAGCCGGGCCGTCGCCATCGCGAGGTCGCTGCCGGTGAACGCGAGGCCGTGCTTCGATCCGAGTTTCCTCACCGCGAGCTGATTTCCCGCGTTGAAGGCCAGTACGGCGAAGAGGGCGGGGGACGACGGCGCGTTCATGCTTCGGGCAGGTTGGCGCCCGTCCGCCGTCCCGCAAGCGCCGGGCTCAGGCGAGGCGCGAGTCGAACGCGAAACGCTCCGGCCGCCCGCGGCTGATGCGACTGAAGTCGGGATGCGCGGGGTTCAGCAGGTAGTTGAATTCGCCCGGGACGACCGCGCTCGGTACCCGCAGTGCCGCCGAGCTTCCGTCCGCAGCCCAGTCATCGCCGAACTGCCGCGGCTCGGCTGGCGCGGGAAACTCCCGCCAATTGAGGGGAAAGCGCGCCGGGCGCTCCACGAGGGATTCCGGCACGCGCGCCGCGATCAGCACCCATTCCGTGTGCGCGAGCAGTTCCGGGGCGTCGACGTGCGCCAGCACCTCGAGCATGGCGAGGGCCCGTGATTCCGAGCAGTAGACGAGTGACGTGCCGCGCGAGGACCAGCGCCCGCCGAAGCGGCGCGCTCCCTCGCCGTCGAACGCGTTCTCCGCCCAACGGGCCGCGCAGATGCGCCATACCGTGAGTTCGCTCACGAGAACACGCCGTGCTCGAGGCGGCCGATCACGTTCTCAACCTCGCGCGCCCCGGGCTCGGTCTGCGCGAAATCCAGTGGCGAACGCCCGCCGAGAGCGCGCACGGGGGAATTGAGCCACCGGCGGGTGGCCTCGTCGGTGCCGAAGACCCGGCGCGCGAGGTCGAACAAGCGGATGACGCGCACCGCCCGTTCACCCTCGGTGGCCTTCAGCCGCGCCTTGTGCGCCACCCGGCGCGCGTAGGTACGGGGCGGGATGCGGATCATGCGGGCCAATTCTTCAGTCGAGAAACCGGCTTCGCGTCCGAATTGCACGATATCGAGGACCGGCAGGCCCTCCTCCACGCGCGCGGCCATCGTGCCGTTGTCGTGGATGCCCGGGTAGACCGACTCCCCGCCTTTCCGCGTCTTCTTCATGGACCGGATCATCCGCGCCCTGTCTCTCCTCGCAAGTCTTTTCAGGCAAATGGCAGTAATGCAAATGCCACTTGGCACTTTTTAGCCGAAATAAACCCCCTCTTGAGCTGAGTTCCGCCTCAGTTCTTGAGTGCTTCGTCCAGCTTCGCCGGGTCTTTGCCGCCGCCCATCGCGAAGTCGGGTTTTCCGCCACCCTTGCCGCCAACCTTCACCGCGAGTTCGCCGATGATTTTCCCGGCCTGGTGGCCGGCCTTGATCGCCGCGGGGGAGCAGAACGCCACGAGGCTGGCCTTGTCGCCCAGTGCCGCACCGAGTCGCACCACACCTTCGCCGAGTTTCGCCAGTACCTGGGAACCGAGGGAGCGGAGGGCTTCCTGGTCGGGGACGTTCACGATGGCCGAAACGAACTTCAGCCCGTCGCGCGTGACGGCCGCGGCCGCGAGTTCGTCGGCCTGGCCGGCGAGCGCCTTCTGCTGGAAGGAACGCAGCTGGCGCTCGAGTTCCTTCTGGTGGGCGAGCACCGACTCGAGCTTCTTCACGACGTCGCTTGCGCCGCCGCCTAGCTGCGCGCTGACGGCGGAGAGAGCGGCCTCTCGTGTGGTTACGAGCTCGAACGCGGGGCGACCGGCGACGGCCTCGATGCGGCGCGTGCCGGCGGCGATGGCCATCTCGGCGACGACCTTGATGAGGCCGATCTCGCCGGTGGTGGTCACGTGGGTGCCGCCGCAGAGCTCGCGGCTGTAGCCGCCGATGTCGACGACGCGCACGACCTTGCCGTACTTCTCGCCGAAGAACGCGAGGGTGCCCTCGGGTTTCTTGTCGAACTCGGTCTCGTACGTGTCGACCCGCGCGTTGTCGATGACCTTGCCGTTCACGAGCGACTCGACCTCCTGGATCTGGGCGGGGGTCATCGCCTCGAAGTGGGCGAAGTCGAAACGCATGCGGTCGGCGGTCTTCGAGGTGCCGGCCTGGCGCACGTGGGTGCCGAGCACCTTGCGGAGCGCCCAGTGGATCAAGTGGGCGGCGCTGTGGTGGCGGTTGATCGCGCGGCGGCGCTCGCTGTCGACCGCGAGGCGCGCGGTGGCGCCGGCCTTGGGGGAGAGGGCGCTCAGCGCCGCGGCGTCGACCTTGTGCAGATGACGGCCGGACTTGTCTTTAACGCAGTCGGAGACGGCGAGGGAGGTCCCGCCGATCTCGACCGTCCCGGAGTCACCGGTCTGCCCGCCCATCTCGGCGTAGAAGGGGGTGCGGTCGAAGATGAGGAAGGTGTCCTTCTCCGCCGTGACGACCTCGA
>JBEGJD010000115.1:0-7679 GCA_041184765.1 Verrucomicrobiota bacterium
ACCGATGCCGGCGCCTACGCGGTCATCGTGCGCAACGGCAGCGGTTCAATCACCAGCACCTCGGCCACGCTCACGGTACGCGTCCTCCCGCCGGTCATCGTCGCGGCGCCGGCCGGACAAACCGTGCAGGCTGGGCAAACGGTGATCCTTTCCGTTTCCGCGACCGGTTCCCCGCCGCTCACCTATCGCTGGTGGCGAGACGGTGCCGAATTGGCCGGCGCGACCTCCGCGAACCTGCCGCTGCTCAACGCGCAACCGGCGCAAACCGGCTCCTACACCGTGATGGTCTCGAACCCCGCGGGAACGGCGACCAGCGCACCGGCCAACGTCACGGTCACCGCCTCCGCTCCGGTCATCACCCGCCATCCCGCCGCGATGAGCGTCACCGCGGGTCAATCGGCCCAATTCAGCGTGGAGGCGAGCGGCTCGCAGCCGTTCACCTTCCAGTGGCGTCGCAATGGAGTCGTCATCGCGGGCGCCACGGCGGCGACGCTCCCCCTGCCGACCACGCGCGTTGCCGATGCCGCCAACGCCCCGGGTTACACCGTGGTGATCTCCAACTCCGCGGGATCGGCGACGAGTGCTCCCGCGACGCTCACCGTTGTCGAAACCGCGCCCGTGCGGCTCGCGCTGCAGTACTGGCGCGAGAATGACTTCCCGGACCGGCCCACCGGCAACGGACAATGGATCGAGGAGTGGATCTGGGTGGACGCGCACTGGGAGGAGACCGGCCACTGGGAGGATTCGGACGGCGATGGCATCGAGGACACCTGGGTTGTCGACGGCTGGAACTGGGTGCCCGCGGGAATGCAGCTTGAGGTCCGTTGGCAGGAGGAAATCGCCGCGGACGGCCTGCTCGGGTCGCAGTGGGCGACAACCACCGGAAACTTTGGTCCGCCCGCAACTTTCGCCGGCACTGCGGTCACCTCGGGGACTGTGGACCGCGGTCATCTCCTCGAGACCTACCGGCCAGGATCGAGTGATATCGCCCTCCGCGTGTGGGCTCTCGCCCCGGGTGGGAATTGTCGCGACTTCCGCTTCACCGTCTTTCAGCCCAACGGCAGCCCGACTTGGCTCAGCGGAACCATCCCGGCTGGCGGATTCTCGGAGGTACGGCTGCCAACCTGGATGTGGGGTTCCGGCAACTACCGCGTCGAGCTAAGCTACTCCGGCGCATCGGCGACTCCTCTCCCGGAAGGCAAGGTCAGCTACTGGATCGCCCTTGGCCAAGGGCTGCCGCCGCAAATCCTGCAACACCCCGCGCCCGCGACACAGCGTGTCTCGGCCGGTTCCACCCTCCTCTACTCGGTCTCCGCGACGAACGCCACCGCGTATCAGTGGACCAAGGACGGCACCGCCTTGCCCGGCGCGACCACGGCCACGTTGCTCCTGACGGCCGTCAGCAGCGCGCAAGCCGGCACCTATCGGGTGCAGGCCGTCAATGCCGCGGGCCGCACCACCTCCGACCCGGTGATCCTTGAAGTGGACGCCGCCTCGTCGAACGACACCGACGGCGACGGCGTGCCCGACGCGATCGAGCGCCTTCTCGGACTGAACGCCGGCGCGCCGGCGACCAACGACTCCACCAACGCCACCCTCCGCCTCCGCCTTCATTCCCGCTGAACCATGAATATGCTGCCCCGACTCCTCGCGACCGCTCTCGCCGTCGCCGCCCTCCAAATAAACCTCCACGCGGCGCCTTCCGCGCGGGCCACCGCCTTGCTGCGGGCCCGCAGCGAGGCGGCTGCGGCGTTGTCCGCCGGCAACCCCGCGCTGGCGCTGGCGACGCTCCGCGGAGCCGCCAGCCGCGGTCCGCTGGCGACAGCGGAGGACACGCAGGTCATCGCCACGCTCTGCTCGCTCGCCCGCGAGATGGAGGCGGCCTCACCCGGGGGCGGACGCACCGCGGCGGGACTCGCCCTGAACGAAGGGAAGCGCGCCCGCCCGAAAATGAACCCCCGGGAGGCCGCCCTCACCGCGCTCGCCCTCGGGGAATTGAATGAACTGACACTCGGCGACCACGACACGGCGCGCGGCCACTACGAGGCCGCTCTCGGCGCCGGCGCCACCTCCACGGCCGCTCGCCGCGGACTCGACCGCATCGCGTGGCGCGAGGCGCTGATCAGCGCCAAGGCGTCCGAAAACGCGTCCCTCCGTCGCCGCACTTCCTGAACCCCATGAAAACACACCTTCACCTTCACTTCGCGGTGCTCCCGTTCGCCGCCGCGCTGCTCGCGATTGCGCCCTTTTGCGCGGCGCAGGGATTGGATCCAGCGCCGACGGTGCCCGTGAACTTCCAGGCCCTGGTCACCGCGGTCCCCACCTACGACAGCGAGAATCCGGCGTTCGCGCGCATTACCCCACTCGGCGTCTCCGGTGCGTACGACAGCGCGCAGGGCGAGGACTACCGTGGAGGCGAGCTCTTCACGTCGGTCGGCTTCGCGCGCGTTCGCCCGGGCCGCACCCACCTGTTCGAGATCTCCTCGCAGGCCGTCACCCGCCTCCGCGTGAAGGTCACTCCCCCGCCCGGCCACCGGGTCTTCATCAACGGCGTCGAGCACGAGATGTTCGATTGGGCGCTGGGGGACGGCGGCATCCTGCCCGACCAAGGGTTCTTCTCCGTGCGGATCGACGACGGCGGCGGCGGTCCCGTCGGCGAAGCCCCGTCGCTGCGACCGGGGCGCATCCTGTGGTCCGTCGCCCTCGGCACGCTGCGCAACGGACGGACGGCCGGCAACCTGCGGCTCGCCTCCGACGGCCTCACCGCGGACACCTTTCGCCCCACCTCGCTGTACTTCGATCGCGACGGGCCCGGCCAGGACGGCAGCTATCTGGGCGAAGACGGCGAGGTGCTGGTGGTGAAACGGGGAGGCGTCCTGCGACAGATTCACGCCACCAGCGTACTGGCCGACATCGTGACCCTGAGTACCACCAGTTACGCGATTCGGCTCTACCCTCGCACGCAGGTCGGTGCGCAAGGCTCGGACCAGACGTGGGCGGTCACCGGGGAGCCGCTGCATGAGTTCGTCATCGAAAATCCGGTCGCGCCTGCGCTCACCGCGCTGCGCGTGACGCGACGGACAAATCAGAATGGGAGCCTGACAATGTGGACCCAACTCACACGCCAGCCCACCGCTCCGTCCGGCGGTTCACAGTGGATCGTCGACGATTGGGTGGAGAAACCCTCGGGAGCGACGGCCGTGAACAGCCCGGTGCGCCATCGCTGGACTTACACCGACGCCGACCGAAACGAGTTGCTCGAGTTGCTCGACGAGACCGGTGTCGTGGTCCGCAGCACGTTTCGACGTTACGCCGACATCAACTTCGGCACCGAGGTCTCGCGTGAGCTGGAGCAGGAAGTGCAGGGCCACGGGAGCTCCGCGCCGATCCGGACCGACTACTCGTACCACACCAGCCTCGATCGTCCGGGCAATTGGCGACGGTTGCGTTCGGTCACGAGCTCCGACGGCTCGTGGGCGGCGTTCGACTACATCGATGACTTTCTTTCGCGGGGCCGGATCCGGCAGGTACGGCGCCCCCGTGGGGATTCCCCCGCCTCCGACCCGGGACCGGACGCAGCCTCCGGCCACCTCACGACCTACACCTACGCCCACACCGACCATTGGGGCACGCGTGTGCTCCCCACGCGCGTCGAGACCCGCGTCGGCGGAGTGGTCACGGCCCGTTCCGAGTTTTCGTATGCCGACGAGTTTGTGACCGACGCCGCGACGGCCTACCGGAACTCCGCCGACGCCAGCCTGCCCGTGCGTGTGACGGAACGTCGTGATTACACGGCCGAAGGGAAGTTTCTCACGAAGCGCCTCCGCGCCTACCGCGAGGACGCCGATCCGCAGTTCCGCTTTTTCCCCGGCTTGGCGCGGTCGGTTGAAAACCCGGACCGCACGATGACCGCGCATGTTTACTATTCCGCGGCCTTCAACGGGGAAACCGAGCCTTTCTCACCGCTCTCATCCGCCTCCGGCCGCGTCCACGTCACGCTGCAAGGCACCCACGACGCCGCGGCGGGGCAGCCGGCGCCCGCCCTGCCCTTCGTTTCCCAGTCGCTGCCGGCGAACTTCCGCGTGCTGGATGGAAAATCCCGCCAGGTACGGGTATTGATGGGGGAACAAGGCCTGCCGCTGGTTTCCGAACAGCAGGCGCTCGCGGGAACGTGGACCGTGATTTCGCAGGAATTCATGGACTACACCTCTTCGCTGCTGCACCGCGGCACGCGTCGGAGGACTGCGCGCGACGGGGTGCTCTGGCCGGTCCTGACCCGGACCTGGACCGCGGGCCGTGTCACGACTTCCGTCGATGAGCACGGTACCGTGCTGAACCACACCCACGATGCGCTCAGCCGTCTGGCCGCGACGGTCCGCGAAGGAGCTTCCACCGACGGCACCACGCTCGCGCCGGTGACCACCCGGTTCGCCTACGACGCCGCCGGCGAACTTTCCCGGAGTTCCATCATCAGCGGCACCGAAGCTCTGGTGAGCGCGAACGGTTACGACACCGCCGGACGATTGATCCGCGAGTCGGCGCCCGGACGCGGTGAAACCACGCACACCCATGCGGTCGAGGCGCGCACGAGCACGACGGTTTTACCGGACGGGGCCACGCGCATCGAAACGCGGCGCCGCGACGGAACCGTGGCCTCGATCACCGGCACGGCGGTGGTGGCGGAATATCGCGAGCAGGCGGTGGAGGCGGATGGCCGCATGCGTTGGGTGTCGCGCGTTCGGACCGCGGCCGACGCCCGCGCAAGGGAGATGATCACCGACTGGGCCGGGCGCCCGGTGCGCCGAAGCGAACCCGGCTTCGGATCAAATCCGGTGCGGCTTGAGGAGTTCACCTACGATGCGGCGACGGGATTACCGGCGGCGACGAGCCGCACCGGCTACGCGCTGCGGCGATTCCAGCACAATGCCTTTGGTGAGATGACCCGCGATGGGCTCGACCTAGAGGGAGACGGCCTCGTGATGGCCTCCATGGACCGGATCAGCGACTTCGAAACGAAGGTGGAATCATTCGAAGGCGCCCTCTGGCTCACGACCACGCGCTGGATCTACCCGCACGCGCAAAGCGCCACGCGGGTGACCTCGTCGATCGAACGGCGCCGGCTCACCGGGCTGTCCGCGTCCCTGCGCGAGGAGACGCGCACGACAGACCGTGAAGGCAACGTGACCACGCGCACCGTGAACGTCGACGCCGCCGCCCGGCGCACCGTGATCGCAATAACCGCACCCGGACTGGCGCGTCCCGCGACGGAGGTGCGGCTCGCCGGCCTCACGATCAGCGAGACGGGCCATGACGGCCTCGCGAGGCGTTTCACATACGACGCGTGCGGAAGACCGGAGTCCTCCACCGATCCGCGCTCGGGCCGCTGGGTGACCACTTATTATCCCGGCACCGATCTGCCGGACGAATTGCGCGACCCGACCGGCCGGTTGGTGGAGAAGAAAGTGCACGACGCGCTCGGCCGCGTGGTCTTCACACGGGACGCCGCGGACCGGACGTCGCGCACCGCGTACACCCCGCGCGGGGAACTCTGGCGACGGTGGGGTTCGGGCGTGACGCCGGTCGCCTACGCTTATGACGGCTACGGGCAGCGCACCCACCAGCACCTTTATCGCGACGAGACCGCGAACCGCTGGGAGGCGGTGACCTGGCCCGGTGAAGGCCTCACCTCGCAGGCGACGGAGTGGGAGCATGACGCGGCCACCGGCCTCTTGGTGCGAAAGTACGACGCGGAACGGAAATTTACGGAATGGTCGTACAATGAGCGTGGCCAACCGCTGCGGAAAACCCTCGCGCGGCGCGTCAACGGCACGCCGCTGACGGTGAGCTACCGTTACGTCGCCGGGACGGGCGAGGCCGCCGCGATCACCTACAGCGATGGCACCCCGGCGGTAAACTACGAGGCGGGCGGGTACACCCGGCTAGGGCAACCGCGCGCGATCGCCGATGCCACCGGTACGCGCACGTTCGAGTACGACCCGGCCGCGCCCTGGCGCCCGGCGGCGGAGGTGTTGCCCGCGTTTTACGGCGCGCGGCGTCTTGCCTACGTGTACGAGGAAACCACGGGCACACCGCCGGGCGCCACGTCGCTGCCGGGTCACGTGCTGGCATCGGTCAAGGGCCGGCCGGCAGGATTTCGGCTCGGGACCAATCCGACCGTCTCATCGTTCGACCTCGAGCTGATCCGCTCGACGGCCGACACGGGACGCAGCGCGGGCGTGTTGCATCGGCGGTCCAATGGAGTGGCGGCGCGGCAATTCGTCTACGGCTACGAACCCACGCCCTCCGGCGCGCCTTCGGCGTTGATCCGCTCCATCACCGCCGCGGGAACAACCTGGGGGCTCACCCGGGCATACGATCCGGTTCATGATGTACCGACCAACGTGGAGACCGCGTGGAACGGCGTCGCGCAATCGCGCCATGCCTACCAGCACAACGCCGTCGCGCTGCGGGAGACGTCGGTGCAATCCGGCGAGGCCTTCGCGGATCTCGGCCCGATCCACCACCGTTTCAGCTACGGTTCCCGCGGCGAGTTGCGCTCGGCGTACGCCTACGCCGGGGCCGATCCGGCGTCGACCACCCTGCCGCTCGCGGGCCGGCTGTTCGATTACTCCCACGACGCCGCGGGCAACCGGCTCGCGGCGAACCCGAGCGGTGATGCCGCGTTGCGCGACGACTTCACGGCCGACGCGCTCAACCGGCTCCGGCAACGAGAGAACAACGCGTTGTTCGTCTCCGGCACCGTCTCGGCGGCGCCCGGCGTGCGCGTCGCGGTCTCGGGCCCCGCGCCCGTCGTCGCCGGCGGCCAGGCCGAGGCTGGCAAGGCGGGCGGCCACTGGGGGACGGGGCTCGCGGTGAACAACCTCACCGCACCGTTCGCGGGTTCGGTGACCGCGTTCGCGGTCTTGCCCGGCGGCGGCGCCGGCGGCGCGGACCTCGTGCGGCGCGAATCGCGGGAGTTCTTCCTCCCACCCGTTGTGCAGTCCTTCACGTACGACGAGGACGGCAACCTCACCTCGGACGGAATTTGGGACTACGCGTGGGACGCGGAGAACCGCCTTGTGCGGATGTCAGCTGCCGCGATCACCGTCGCAGCCGGACGCCCGGCGCTGACGCTGACGTTTCAATACGATCACCTTGGACGCCGGGTCCGGAAGGAAGCGCGCTCCGGAGCCAGCCTCACCGTGGTGAGCGAGCGCCGCTACCTCTACGACGGCTGGAACGTCATCGCAGAGCTCGATGGCGCGGCGGCGATCCGGCGCACGTTCTCGTGGGGCCTCGACTTGAACGGAGGGCCAGGCACCGCCGGCGGCGTGGGCGGCCTGCTGCAGATCCACGACGTCGATGCCGGCAAGACGTTCCTGCCCGCGCTCGACGGAAACGGAAACGTCACGGCGCTGCTGAACGCCGACACCGGCGCGATCGAGGCCTCCTACGAGTACTCTCCGTTCGGAGAAATGCTCCGGGCCACCGGCTCGTACGCAGCGGCCAACCCGCTGCGGTTCTCGACCAAGTGGCAGGACGAGGAGACCGGACTGCTCTACTACGGATACCGTTATTATGCGCCGCGCGAGGGCCGGTTCATCAGCCGCGACCCGATCGAGGAAAAGGGCGGGCTCAACCTCTACGCGTTCTGCGGCAACGACGGCATCAACCGCTGG